>DAHVEJ010000063.1 GCA_027313145.1 Phycisphaerales bacterium
ACATAGCCACGGTCTGCCAACAACAGGCTAAATATATTCTTGGTCATGGCGTGACTGGGGAACAGTCCGCCACGTTGCCCGGCGTAATCCAGAAGGCCAGAATGTCGCCCTTATCGTTGACGATCAGGTGCAGCTTCAGGCCATAGAACCAGCCCATGAAGGTTGTTCTGCACACCCTCCGGTTGCCGGCTATTTGCTTACCGAACGCGCGTATGTTAAGGCAACGTACAATCCGGCAACACCGATCAGCATGTTACCGCCACTTCCACCCGTCAGTTTCCAGCTTGGCCGCGGTCCGTGGCCTTGGTGTTCTACAGCCCGATGCTTTTTTGCGTAATCGTATGCGATCCTCCCTTGCAGAGGACAGTTGCGGGCCTACCGACTGGTAGTTTGCATTGTCCATCGATTATGGCGGGCTTGCCGTGAATTTGCTTTGCGGTTCGTGGACGCCAGAGATCGATTAGCGAAAAGAGTGCTGGTGTCTGGTGGACAACCTCCGCGCTCTGCGGCGACCATGAACCGCAAAAATCAACGCGAACACCAGAGGCTGTGCGGCCACAATCCATAAAAATGTCATCATATTTTCTGACCTCGTAAGGAAGTGATTTGGCAACCGCCGGAAGAGGCAAATGCCTCCAATTGCGGGGATTTGCAGCCATATTCATATAATGACATATCTAAATATGCTCGGGACAGGAATCGAACCTGCACTCCTTTCGGAACCGGAACCTAAATCCGGCGCGTCTGCCAATTCCGCCACCCGAGCGGGCAATGCACCATTTTAACATAGCCCCTGCGTCTTGGCACACGTGTTGACATACCCCACGCCGACAGTTATACCTAACATATACCTAACTTTTAGAGGGTTATATGAGTCTGTTTTTATGTGTTTATCTGCCCGATTGGGATATTCAGGCAATGCGGTTAAAACAACGGCGGGCTGAGGCACTCTTATCCATCCGGACACCGCGGCCTCTGCTGTTGGTTGTAGAGCAGGCACGGCAGGAAGTTGTGGGGCGATGTTGCGATATTTGTCGGCGGCGAGGTATTGTTCCCGGCATGGCGGTGGCGGAAGCACGGGCCTTGTTGCCCCGCGTGGAGATGATGCCTTTGGATGGCACGGCCGGTGCCCGGCTACTGGAAAAATTGGCGCGCTGGGCGTTGCGCTTTTCTCCTCTGGTAAGTATTGGAGAGCCGTTCCAGGATCATCAACTCCGCCCCGCTGCGGATTGTCTGTTACTTAACATCACCGGAATGGAGCATCTGTTTAACGGACCGCGTGCCTTAGCCCGGCGCATCACCGCCCTGCTGCGGCACAATGCATTAACCTGCCGAACCGCTATTGCCCCAACCCTCTCCAGTGCGGCAGCGCTGGCACGTTATGCGGAAACATCTGCCTTCATTGATGATACTGCTGATATTCCCGCCGCGGTGCGGAGCTTTCCCTTGGCAGCATTACGCCTCAGTGCCGACACGCAGTCGGCCTTGCGCGAAACAGGCGTGACTTGCCTGGGGGAATTAATGGCCTTGTCGCGTGATCAACTGGCCGTTCGCTTTCCACCAGAATTACTGCTGCGACTGGATCAACTGCTGGGGCACCGGATGGAATTGCCGCCCTTGATTACCTTGTCCAGTGTGCCAGAGGCCCAGTGGCGAGCGGATGGACCGGTGGAAAATCTGGAGGGGATTCTATTGGCGGCTCAAGCCTTAACCGATCAGTTATCACAGGTATTGACTCAACGCAACCTGGGTACCACGCTGCTGACCATAGAACTGCGGGGGGAACATACCGGGACATCCACCGTCACGATTCATCTGGCCCAAGCGGTACGGCGCGCCGACCGGCTGTGGGCGGCCATCCGACCGCGGATTGAGCAACTGCGGCTCACCGGCGGCATTGAAGTTCTCACTGTCCGCGCGGAACAAACACCTCTTCTTCCACCGGAGCAATTGCACGCTGATACCTGCACCGCCTGGCGCAGCAACCTCACCATGGCCCCCCTGGCGCCGGTGCTGGATATTTTGCAAACGCGACTGGCCGCCCGTTGCATCGGCATGGCCGCAGGGGGACAGTCACATATTCCCGAGCAGGCCATGCGTCTGAACCAGCTCAACACAGGGCAGCGCAATATGGCGTCACCAGCCTCACACGCGTCGCCCGATGGATTTGCCATCACTCCCCGGCCGTCGCTGCTGCTGGCTCCGCCGCAACAGGCGCAGGTGATAACCGGAGGCCCCTCTAATACCCCGAAGCATATTCAATGGCAGGGCCGCATTTACACCTGTCAGCAGGTGATCGGGCCGGAGCGCTTAACCACGCCCTGGTGGACAGGCACGCCAGCGGTCACACGGGACTACTTTGCCGTGCTGGACCAGACGGGACAATGGCTGTGGTTATTTCATGAAGTGGAAACCGGGCAATGGCTGCTGCATGGAGTATGGGTATAGAAATATGGTAAATCTAAGATTTTAAATTTGAAATTTGAGATATAAATCGGTATGCCAGAGCAGCCTGAAAAGCGTTATAAACCGACAGTGACACCGCGACGCCCAGCGGCTGCCGGGGCAACGCAATATGTGGAATTGCAAACCACCAGCAACTTCACATTTTTGCATGGAGCCAGCCATCCGGAGGAATACATTCAGCGAGCCGCCGAGCTGGAATATGATGCCATTGCGTTGACGGATCACGCCACCATGGCCGGCATGGTGCGGGCGCACACCGCGGCCAAACAGGCCGGCATACGCCTGATTGTCGGAACATATATACACATTGATTTACCAGCATCTGCCTCTAATTCCCGGCAACATTGCAACGTGCTGTTATATCCCACCGATGTTGCCTCGTATGGTCGCCTGTGCCGCCTGATCACGCTGGGGCGCAGACAGGCCGGCAAAGGTTCTTATCGCATCACCTTGGAAAATGTATTGGCGCACCAGGCCGGTTTGCTGGTTATCGCCTTGCCACCAGCACATGCCGATGCCGCATTCATTGATACTCTGATGACCTTAAAATCCGTAGTGGATGATGATCGACTTTCCCTGGCGATGATCCGCCGCTACGGTTGCGATGACACTCAAACGCTTCAACAACTGGCGCAGTTATCCCGGCGCACGGAACTTGCGCCCGTAGCGGTCAATGATGTGCTGTACCACGCGCCCCGGCGGCAGCGGCTTCAGGATGTACTGGCGTGCATCCGTCTGGGCCGCACGATTCATGAATTAGGCCTGCAGCGGATCGCCCATGCCGAGCGGCATTTGAAATCACCAGCGGAAATGTGCTGCTTATTCCGGGATTACCCGCAGGCCTTGAAACGACCGCTGGAAATAGCGGCGCGGGCGAAAGCTTTTTCCATGGATCAATTAACTTATCACTATCCACATGAAATTTGCCCGCCGGGCTTTACTCCGATGGATTACCTGATTCAATTAACCTTGCAAGGAGCCGCACAACGCCATCCGGAGGGCGTGCCGGAATCGCTGCAACGGCGGCTGGAACATGAATTTTCCCTGATCCGGGAATTAAATTATCCCGCGTACTTTCTTACCGTCTATGACATTGTGCGCTTTGCGGTATCACAGAATATTTTATGTCAGGGCCGGGGCGCGGCAGCCAATTCCGCAGTCTGTTATTGCCTGGGTATTACGGCGGTTGATCCGCAGCGCATTGACCTGCTGATGGAGCGGTTCATCAGTAAAGAACGCAATGAGCCGCCAGATATTGATATTGATTTTGAACATGAGCGCCGCGAGGAAGTCATTCAATATATCTATAAACGTTTTGGCCGAAATCGTGCGGCCATTACCGCGGAAATTATTTCCTATCGCCGCAAAAGTGCGCTAAGGGATGTGGGCAAAGCCATGGGCCTTTCCTTGGATTGTGTAGACAAACTGGCGAAAAGCGGCGACTGGTGGGAGAAAGGAATGATCCGGGAACACCAACTGCGGGAATTGGGCCTGAATCCCTCAGATACAACCATTGCGCAAGTATTGGAACTGGCCGGAGAATTAATCGGCTTTCCCCGTCATCTGTCACAGCATGTGGGAGGTTTTGTCATTACCGAGCAACCGCTGTGTGAACTGGTCCCCATTGAAAATGCTGCCATGCCGGATCGCTCCATCATTCAATGGGACAAGGATGATCTGGATGCGATGGGTATTTTAAAAATTGATATTCTGGCTTTGGGGATGCTTACCTGCATCCGCAAGGCTATTGATCTGGTCAATCGCTGGAACCGGCGGATAAATCCGGCCACGGCGGCCATCACTTTTGCCACAATACCGCCGGAAGCAACCGAAGTTTATGACATGCTGTGTCAGGCGGACAGCATTGGCGTATTTCAGGTGGAATCCCGCGCCCAGATGGCGATGCTGCCGCGGCTTAAACCAAGATGTTATTACGATCTGGTTATTGAAGTGGCCTTGGTGCGGCCCGGTCCCATTCAAGGCGGCATGGTGCATCCTTATTTACGCCGACGCAGCGGACGAGAACCCGTGGACTATCCATCGGCGGCAGTGCGCGGGGTGCTGGAACGTACCTTGGGCGTACCGCTTTTTCAGGAACAAGTTATGCGGCTGGCCATGGCGGCGGCGGGCTTTACACCGGGGCAGGCGGATGCATTACGCCGCAGCATGGCGGCGTGGAAACGCAAGGGCAACCAGTTGGCGGCATTCGGCGGACAATTGATCGCCGGCATGCTGGCCAACGGTTATACGCAGGAATTTGCACAGCGCTGTTTTGAGCAGATCAAAGGCTTTGGAGAATACGGGTTTCCCGAATCGCATGCCGCCTCGTTTGCACTGTTGGTTTATGTATCCGCATGGTTGAAATGCTTTTATCCGGCGGCTTTCGCGGCAGGGCTGTTAAACAGTCAACCGATGGGATTTTATCAGCCAGCCCAAATTATCCGCGATGCGCAAAATCACCGCGTACAAGTGCTGCCGGTGGATGTAAATTATTCACAATGGGACTGCACCCTGGAATGGGTGTCAGGCGATAGGACGGCAGGCCGACGGCCTGATGCTGATGGACCGGCTGTGCGATTGGGCTTGCGGATGGTGCGCAGCCTGCATCAAAGCGGTGCGGATTTAATATGCGATGCGGTGGCATGCCATGGCCGGATGGAATCGATCTCCACGTTACGCCGATTGAGCCGCTGCAGCCTGGCGGATTTAAAATCTTTGGCGCGGGCGGATGCGTTTGGTTCCATGGGCCTGGATCGGCAGGAGGCATTGTGGAGCCTGCGGCGATTACGGTCGCAGGCGTTGCCTCTGCTGGATGAATTAGTTCCGCCAGAGCCGCGGGCCGGTTTGCCCATCATTGCGGATTCCGACAAAGTCATCGGCGATTATCAGAGTGTGGGACTATCTCTTAAAGCGCACCCCATGTCCTTCGTGCGATCGATCTTGAATCAGCGCGGCATAATAGCAGCCGGCGAATTAGCGGATGCCATTGGCCACCCGGATGCCAGCAAAGTGGCGGTGGCTGGATTGGTATTGGTGCGGCAACGCCCCGGCACAGCATCCGGAATTTTATTTATCACCATGGAAGATGAAACCGGCACGGTAAATCTGATTGTCAAACCGCGAATCTACCAGCGATACCGCATGGACCTGCGCCACAGCACCGCCCTGGTGGTATGGGGCCAATTACAACGCCAAGAGGGCGTAATCCACATCATCGCTCGCCGAGCAGTGAATCTGCAAACCATAACCCGCGGTACCGAAACGTTACAAAGTGTCTCGCGGGATTTTCGTTAATTGAACTTGCGACACGGCCCGAAGTTTAACCCAAATGATACGCGTCTACTGTTCCAGAAAATGGTAAACAGAACCCGCACTGGCACTCCGCCTACTGGCATTGCCGGTCATCATCGCTTATTCTTACTCGATGGAAATTGGTGGAGGTGTAAATGGAAAATGATCTGCCGGTTACAGTAACCAAATCGCTCCGGGATTGCGGAAAGGACGAGTACTGGCTCCAGAACAAGATATTTGAAGATCCCAGCATCTTGGGCCTCGGCGACCTTGAGCGGGTCGGCAAGGAAAAAACACAGTCGTCAGGCGGCCGCCTCGACCTGCTTCTTAAGGACCCGGAAGACGACGCAATGTATGAGGTTGAGGTGATGCTCGGCGAGACGGATGAATCCCATATAATCCGTACAATTGAGTATTGGGACTTAGAAAAGCGACGTTGGCCGAAGCGGAATCACACTGCGGTGTTGGTTGCTGAGCGGATCAACAGCCGCTTCTTTAACGTAGTGCATATCCTTAGCCAATCAATTCCAATCATCGGCATCCAAGTGGAAGCAATAATGCTAGGGGGGAACCTCGGTCTACATTTCACAAAAATAATTGACTCCTACGGAGAACCGGAAGTCGAAAGTGAGTCGCCGCAGATCGGATACGACGAGGTTTATTGGAACAGGGAGCATCCCGATACGCTCGCTTTTGCAAAGGGCCATGAAGCATTCGCAAGCGCTAGGCTGGAGGATGTCACACTACGCTATCTTCCCAGCTATTTGGTCCTCACGATCAGCTCTTTAGACCGCATATGGATTACTCCAAGAAAGGACTCGAGAAGCCTTATCGAGTACCGGTTGGAACGAAAGGAGATTGAAGGCGTAACGGCCGAGCTAGAGGCGAAAGGAATCTTCCCGAAAAAGAAGGAGAGCGGTCTCAAATTTACGGTTTCCCCGGATTCCATCACAAAATATCCAGAGTTATATAATCGGCTTCTTATGGCACTTTACTCAAAAGACCTCAAACGCAAAGCTCCAGTTTCCTAACGAAACAGGGCAGTCCAGTCTCTTCCCTTCGCGGGCTACAACGAGCGGGGTGCAGGGTTGCTGGAAAATGATACCGAACAACTTTTACCAGGAGCATATCCATCATCCGGCGTTCGCTGCACCAACTCCAACCGCTTTAGGCGGCATCGCGTTTTTTCGTTCGTTCAGAGACTTTAGCGACGATACCCGTCACATCCGCCACACGCGTAATACGATCTGTAGAATTATATTCACCTGTATGCCTGCGGCGATGTCGTCAAGCAGAATGCCCCAGCCGGCGGGAAGATTTTCCAATTGCCGGCATGGCGGAAGTTTGAGCGTATCAAACAGTCGAAAGAGAATATAAACGGCGGCAGTCGCTAACCAAGCATGCCAAAGACTGCTTGTGGCCGCTAAAGGCAGGGGCAAAAAGAGGCACGCGACCCAATAGCCGCAATATTCATCAAGAACCACAGAGCCGGGATCTTCGCGACCGAAATATCGGATCGCCCAAGGCGACAATTGCACGGTCAAAATGCCCGCGATTATCGCACCAACCAGGCACACCACCGAGCGCCACGGATCAAATACTTTCCCCCATAGCAGCATCCAAAACAGGATTGCCGGGCCAAGAGTCCCCCAGCTTCCCGGAGCGGGCTTAAGCAAACCCAGCCCCCCGCCGGTGATCACCCATTTACGCCAGGACGATAACGTCGGCGGCGGATTTTCCGAATTAGGGATTGATGGATCAGTGCTCATTTATCAACTCGTCAACGGCGGGGCCAACGGGATTACGCATCTATAATACGCCACGCTTTGGAAATATATTGCCATGCGGATGCGACCGTGACAATCAGTGTGGCCCAGATGGCGATATTCCGCGCCCAGCGGAACGCCGTCAACACGCTCTGATTCTGGATTTCATAGATTAAAGCCAGATATACCAGCACGCCGATTACTGCGGCACACTGCACAATCATTTTGACTTTGCCGGTCCACATGGCGCGAAAATCAATGCCTTGCGATTCAGCCAATCCGCGAATGCCGGTTACCAGAAATTCGCGTGCGATCAGCACCACCGCCATCCACGGAGCCACGCCGGTAAGGTCTGATCGTTGGGCCACCGGAGTGATGGTAAGATGCGGCAACATCAGTTGCGGAGCGGCGAAAAATATAAAGGCCCCACAGATAAGAATCTTGTCCGCAAAGGGATCCACAACCCGCCCAAAGGCGCTTTCAACTTTCCACGATCTGGCCAGATATCCATCCAGTGCGTCACTGGCCACCGCAAGCAGGAAAATAACCAAAGCAATCCACATGCACATGGGAATATCCCTTTGGCGTCCGGCAAAATTGATGGCGATAAAAAATAGTGCGGTGAGCACCAGGCGGCTTAAGGTTATGAGATTGGGAATTTGCCGGTACATATTGTTCCATACCTGAACCGAACCACTGTCGCGTTTCCTTCGCATCATTGTATGCCATGAAAGGCGGAATCACAGCAGGACCGCGTGTCGGAAGTCTTACACCGTACCGTTTTTTACCGGGAACCTCTGTGGGCGGTCCGGGATATTTCTTTTGTTTTCCACCGCCGGCACAGCCCGTTTCCCGGTGAATTTCCCCAGAGCGGCCGCGTACAGCGGCAATGCTGACGCGCCCTTTACACCGCATCTTGCGCAAATACCGGCAGACTTACCGGCTTATGCCCGTTGCGGATTTTTTTATAGTTGATCGGCTTGGCGATTAAATCATAATGTTTCCAGTCTTCGATTTCCGCCTGAATTAAATCACCGGCAGTCGCATCAATGCCATGCAGAAGCACCTGTCCGTCGATATCCGGAGCCTGCCCGCTGTGCCGCCCCACCGCCGTGCGTCGCTTTTTATCCACTGCGTCAATAAGCACCGCAACGGTCTTACCAACCTGGGCCTCATTGATCTTAAACACCACCGCCTGCTGAGCGAGCATAATTTCCTCGCGCCGGGCCGCGGCAACGGCCCCATCCACTGCGTGTGATTTCCAAAGCCGCCCGGCCGGTGTTTCCGGCTCAGGCGAATATTCAAAAACGCCCAGGCAATCAAATTCAAATTGCCGCACAAAGTTCACAAGCTCCTCATGTTGCGCTGCGGTTTCACCGGGGAACCCGCTGATAAACGTGGTGCGAATACTGATGCCCGGGATCCATTTTCGGAGCTTTTCCAGAAGCGTGGTAATTTGTCGGCGGGAGGTTTTGCGGCGCATCGCGTGGAGAATATCATCATTGATATGCTGCAAAGGCATATCAATATATTTAACCCAGCGTCCGGCATCGGCCAATGCTTTAATCATGTCGTCGGTAAAGCAGCTCGGATAGGCGTACATCAGGCGAATCCAGCCGGCGCTATCAAGTTTATCCAGAGTTTTAATCAGGCCGGTCAGTCCTTCGCCGGGTTTGTCATAGCCAATATCATGTCCGTAACTCGTGGTATCCTGCCCGATGAGATTTAATTCAAAGGCTCCATCGGCGACCAGTTCGCGCGCCTCGTTGACAATATCCGCCAGCGGCTTGCTGCGCATGCGCCCGCGAATACTGGGTATCGTGCAAAACGTGCAGCCCTGATTGCACCCTTCTGAAATACGCAGATAGCCAAAATGTCGCGGCGTCAAACGCAGGCGGCCCGCATCGGATTCAAAATAGCCGACTTTGCTGCGGTCATGGCGGTGAATCATCTGCGTCACCGAATGAAATTCGCCTAAGTTTACATCGGTAGCCGGGGCCGTTGCGCCACGGACCGCGGTGACAATATTTTCCCGATCAAACACGCCGACCAGTGCGTCAATGCCGGGAACTTCATCCAATAATTTGGCACGTTGCCGTTGCACCAGGCAACCGGCCACAACAACTCTCTTTCCACGGCCTTGTTTCAGCGCTTTATTTTTTTCGTCCAACGCTTCATTGATAACTTCCAACGCTTCGGTTTTGCTGGCTTCCAGAAACCCGCAGGTGTTAATGACAATCGCATCCGCGGCGGCGTGATCATCCGTAATTGCTATACCGTCGGCGGCCAATAGTCCGAGCATCCGTTCACTATCAATAAGGTTTTTGGGGCAACCTAAAGAGACCAGTGCCACCCGTCGCACGGCCGGAGGTTCAGGAGTTATGGTTGTCTTGGATTTTATTTTTTTTCGTCCAGCCATATTGCAAACACATTATCCATCATCATGAAAAACCGCAGTTTAGGAATGTTGAGGATAGCAGAAATAAGGGGTTAAAACCAGCCGCCTGCGCACTGCCCAAGCCGCAGATCAAGCCCACACCGCAGTGCCACAAAGCGTACCTATCCCGCATCGCGTTTCCCATCAGCCACGACAGCCATTATTAGCTCGATGCGGCAGCGTCGAGTTAATCGCGGAAATGGGATCCCATGAGACGGAAAGGCTGGGGCTTGGGGCGGTTGGTGCAGCCGTGTAAGAAACGCTGGAAGTTGTCTGGGAACCGATCCAAATCGCGTCCAGCACCGGCTTTCAGGCTCCCAAATTTTGTAAATATTCGACCACCAGTCGCACACCAAAACCACTGGCATGATCGCCAATCCACCAGCGATCGTCTTTTTTGGGGTGCGCTACGCCGGCAATATCCAGATGAGCCCAGGGCACACCATCGGCCACAAATTCACTAAGAAACATACCGCCCTGTATGGGATGGGCTTCTCGTGCGCCGCTGTTGACCATATCCGCATGAGGACTATCCAGCAGCTTCCGATATGCCTGATCCAAGGGCAGCCGCCACAGACGTTCTCCCGTGCTGGTTCCCGCGGCAATCAGTTGTGCGGCCAATTCGTCCTCACCGGCCATCAACCCCGCAAATACAGAACCCAAGGCAACAACCACACCGCCGGTAAGCGTGGACATTTCAATGAGCGCGCCAGGCTTGTATTTTTCACACGCATAGGCGATGGCATCCGCAAGAATCAGCCGCCCTTCGGCATCGGTGTTGGTAACATCCACGGTTTTACCATTGTACATGTGCAGGATGTCGCCCGGGCGGTAGGCCTGGGAATCCAGTGTATTTTCCGCAGTGGGAATCAGGCCGACAACGTGGTGCGGCAATTGCAATTGTGCCGCCGCCTGCATAATGCCCAGCACCGCCATGCCGCCACACTTATCATACTTCATATTCCCCATATCCGCCGCGGGTTTAATGGAGATGCCGCCGGTATCAAACGTTACCGCCTTTCCCACCACCGCCACCGTTTTGCCGGCGTTGCTTTTTATACCGCGCGGCAGATATTCCAAAATCAGCAGTGCGGGCGGCGACGCACTACCGGCACCGACGGCGCATAACCCCCCCATGCCCATTTTCTGCGCCGTCTTGGCATCAATCACTGAAAATTTCAGCTTATTGGCGGCCGCGATATTGCGGGCTACGCCGGTAAGGGTGCTGGGCGTAAGGACATTACCGGGTTGGCAAGCCACCGTACGCGCCAGATTAGCGGCCGCGGTTATCACGGATTTTTCCGCCAAGACACGTTGCACAGTTTTCACGGAATTTTGATCCGGGCAGCAGATCGAAAGCGTTAGCGGCCGGGATTTACCCGCCTCTTCTTGTGGAGATGGAGATTTTTTTTCGGATTTATACGCTGTAAATCTAAAATCCCCCAAAGAGACCCCCTCCGCGAAGGCTCCGGCCAAGATAGGCCAATTCATTCGCTCAACTCCGGCTGGATGAAACGTCGCCGAGTTAATTTTAATTTTACGCAAATGGCGAGCCAACAGCGATCCGGCCCAGCGAATCTGGTCAGCATTAATTTTCTCTGGTTTACCCACACCGAGAAGAATCAAGCGCTCCGCCGAACCAATGCCGTTGGACTGCATAAGTGTTCCAACCTTACCTTCAAAGCCATGAAGTTCGATGGCCTTGCTGATCGCGGCGGCGATGTCCGGAGGAAAACTTTCCGAGGCAAAGCGATCCTCGGAAGATTCAACAATTGGAATGACCAGTGCGGCACATTTCCATTCGGCCCGCGACAGAACATGAAAGACGGGTGGCTTTCCAGGAGAAACGATTACGCTTTCCAAGTGCCGGGATTTTGCCATGATGTTTTTCCTTATCATTAAACTTTTGGAACGATCTATTAAAATATTCGCTCTAAACAGCATACGCTAAATTTATGGCTTGGAGCCCCCCGCTGAAAACGGATTGGTCGGCTCGCCGGGCCAGATTACGCTTGATCGCTGAGGCACCGCGTTTGCGGGAAATAGCTGTTGGGCGTACCAATGGATAATCGGGTTGCCGATAAACAGGGTTAAAATAGCCGCCATGCTAAGCCAGGGGCCATACGGCAAAATATTGGGTTTCCCTTGGAATTTAAGCACTACCGCCCAAACCAGACCCAAAATCGGTGCCAGAAAAAATACGACAATTACCGCCGGCACACCAACCACCGCCCCGATGGCCGCCATTAATGGAGCATCCGCCGCCCCCATGGCCACGCGGCCCACAACCAGCGTTCCAATAATTCTGATCACCCAAATCATTCCCCCACCCACCAGCAATCCTAATAGAACTCCCAACAACCTTTCCAGCCACGGCAACGCCGGTAGAGCGATGGGAACCGCCGCAGCTAAAATCGCCAGACACAGCGGCGGCAGAAGAAACAAAATTTCCTTGCTGATTTCCCGGCGGGCATTTACATCGGCGGATTCCTCCAGCACAAGTTGTGAATCATCCGGTGCCAACATGGGCCTTGGCAGTATGCCTATAAGAAATGCCAATACTCCGCCAACCATCGTTGCCAGCGCGGCCGTTGTCGCTGAGCACAGCACCCACACCAGCGAAACAATCACGGCAATGATGAAACCGGCGGCGATCTGCGGCCAAGATTTTTGCAGCGTCGGCGGGGGAATCAGCGGCAAAGGAACATTATCAACATGATCCGTTGCGGCGTGTGGTGTGGCAAAACTGCGCGGCAGGATTTTAAGATAGATCAGGGCGTTGGATAGCAGCAGTCCTACCGTGCCGCCAAACGCCAGTTTTCCCCCAATGGATGCGGGCACTACTGACGGCAACATTTTTGGCGCGCCAAAAACGCAGGACGCCAAAGCCACAGCCATGATCAGATACGGTATCCGCAGCGGAATGATAAAAAAATCGGCATCAATAGCCGAGGCTGCCAGGAGACAGGAAACAAATACCAGATATAAAACCATCGCGACGGCACCACCGCTAAAATCCGGTGTGGGGCCGTTGTTCCAGTGGGCGTCAAAAAAACCGAGATAAAGTGCCAGATAAATCAGACCCGTGCCCAGCTCCACCAGCGGATACCGCGCAGAAATCGGCGCTTGGCATGAACCGCATTTTCCCCGCAGCATCAGCCAGCCTAACACCGGAATATTGCGATACCATGGAATGGCATTATGACACATCGGGCAGTGGGAGGGCGGCCAGCTTAATGTCAACGGCGCGGTGCGGTTCTTAAATGAGACAATCGTGCCCAGGGCGGGCAGTCGCCAAATCACGACATTGAGAAAACTGCCGACACAGCATCCCAGAAAAAACAGAAAACCGGACATGAGCCAAAGTGGAAATTCCATGTCCCGCATTATGCCGTCAAGTCTGAAAATCAGCCAGCACTTGGCCGATTACCGTCATGATATTTTACGTCTGCGCATCATCGGGAGCAGCGCCAATGCGGGCAATGCTAAAAGCATCCAGGCTGCGGGTTCAGGCACGACCGTTGCCGTGCCGATGAGCGTTCCACTGCTGAATTCAAATAAATCGCCTGAACCGCCGATGGGAACCGCAAAGTCCAACTGCGATGGCGTCACCGAAGCGTTCGCCGTGCCCGCTTCGTTAACGTTAAATTGACTGCTTATCACATTAACGGAGGAGCCATTATACCGACACCGCAATGCGTTTGCCATTGCCGGCTTTCGCCTTTGTTTTGCCGGTTTCACTGGCCGATTTCACCTTTTCAACCTTAGTCGGTGCCAACCCGGCACCGCGGTTCAGAGCGTCAATGCGGCCCGCAAAATCCATGGCCTTGCGGTTCTTCCAACCTTTTTTATGGTAGGCATAGCCCGCAATTAATGGGAAGGCCAACGTAGCTTCGCTATAGACCATTTGCTCATAAACAATATCCACCTTGCCCCAACTGCTGGCCTCACGCAACGTGGAGCTGGATAAGGCCCCGTCGCGAACATCTGCCACGGTTATTTGAATGGCATATTTGTGCATGGGGGCATCGGCACCAAGTATTTCCGCCGCCACGACAATATCCTGCGTGAAGTTTTTCGGTACACCCCCGCCAATCATGAATATACCGGTTTCCCGGTTCATGAGTTTGATCTGCGTAAGTTCCCGGAAATCTTTTACCGAGTCTATGCTGACGTGGCTGTCCGGGCGATTAATCTGGTGTACCACCAGACCAAAACCGGCGGAACAATCGGAAAATGCCGGGCAGAAAATGGGCACGCCCTTCTCGTGGGCGGTAAGAATAATGCTGTCACGATTTTTGGCGTTCTTAGTCAGGTAGCGCCCCATGGCGGCAATAAATTCACGGCTGCTGCACGGACCGGGCGGTAACGAATCAGCAATAAGGCGTGTGGTGTCATCGCAAATGCGCAATTCATCTTCATCAATGTACGTATCATAAATGCGGTCAATGTGCAGGTCTCTTAGTACCGTGTCATCGGCATATTGTGAGCCAAGATAATGATGAAATCCTAACGCCTCGAAAAAATCCTGATCCACGATATTGGCACCGGTGGAAACAATGGCATCAACCATGTTATTGCGAAGCATATCGACGATCACTTTTTTCAGGCCCGCGGAAATCAGTGATCCGGCCAAAGTCAGAATCACCGCACACTGCGTATCGCGCAACATGCGATCATAAATGTCCGCAGCGCGGTACAAATCACGCGAGGTAAAGGCCATGGACTTCATGGATTCCACCAGCGGCAAAATACCGGGCTGCGCGGTGACATCAATATGATTAACCGTCTGCTTAAGCAGATCCTTACGATTGACTTTAGCCATAATTGCGATCCTCTAATTGCCTGTAGTTAATTGAAAAAATATCACGCCCGAGTGTCAAAGGTGTTGTATGAAAATCTGCTGTCCCATCCCCGCGGTGAAAAGTCGATTGGTTCCCACTGGCTATATTGCACATTCCACCCGACGTTACCGGACAGAACTAAAAATACAAAATAAAAAGCCACCGCTTTTTCTGGAAAGTGGGCTCACTGCCATCTGTCCGTTGCCGCTATAACCCGGGCACTTTCAGCACAGCCGTGTTCCACTTAGCGGTCGCGTCAGGATCGGCATTAAACCCCAAAAACCAGTTTCATCTGGTCAGGGTCAGAACTCAATCTGACGACCCGGTGCCAGCGACCTGCGGTGGCTACGCTAATTAGTATAGCTACCGGCCATGGCAATGCAAGAGAAAAAATTCGATTTTTTTGGCCCCGACCAAAGAGCCTCAAAAGAACGCAAAAAAACGTTGCTTCCACCTCACCCCGGCTGCGGGACTGGTCCCACGCCCGGGCCGGCGATTTCCGGAGTAACCGCCGCTTCCCCGCCTCGGCGTTGCTGTTCCAGAGCCAGAATATCACCGACGGTCGGCTTGTTGAGAGCCTGCCCGGTCATGATGCGCTTTACGTCTTCAAAATCAAGCGTTTCGTACTTAAGCATCGCCTCTTTCAGATTGGTTAATTCGGTTTTCTTTTCCACCAGAAGTTCGCGCGCTTCCACATACGCATTGCTGATCAAACGATGAACTTCACTATCGATAAGTTCCGCCGTTTTGTCGCTGTATTCGCGTGAGGCTTCGTACCACGGCACATTTTCGTCGTGACCAAAACGTATCGGCCCCAGCGCATCGCTCATGCCATAATTGCAGACCATCTCCCGTGCAATATTGCTGGCCATTTTTATGTCCATGCTGGCACCGCTGGAAATTTCGCCGATGTACAGTTCCTCCGCGATACGTCCCCCGAAAAGAATCCGCAATTCCGCCAGCAAATACTTGCGACTGTAATAAAAGCGATCTTTCTCCGGCAAAGAGAATGTGGCACCGCCATACGAACCGCGTGGAATAATTGTTACCTTGTGAATCGGATCCGCGCCGGGTGAAAAATATTGCACCACCGCATGACCGGCCTCATGCCAGGCCGTAAGCTGCCGTTCCTCTTCGTCCACCACGCGGCTCTTGCGGGCTTTGCCAAAACGAATCTTATCGCGGGCTTCCTCGAGATCGACCATTTCAATGGCCTCCCGATTCAACATGGTGGCAATCAGTGCCGATTCATTAATCATGGCTGCTAAATCCGCACCGCTGAACATGGGTGTCTGCCGCGCCAGGCGCAGCATATCCACATCCGGCCCGAGCTTCACTTTACGGGCGTGAACTTTCAAAATTTCATACCGCCCCTTGATATCCGGCAAAGGCACAATGACTTGCCGATCAAACCGGCCCGGACGCGTCAACGCCGGGTCCAGCACATCCGAACGATTGGTGGCCGCCACCACGATGACCTGATCATTGGTATCAAAACCATCCATCTCCACCAGAATGGCGTTCAGCGTCTGCTCGCGTTCATCATGGCCGCCGCTGGAAAAGCCGTTGCCGCGCCGCCGCCCGACCGCATCAATTTCATCAAGAAATACAATACATGGTGAACTCTCCTTGGCTGTGCGGAATAAATCCCGTACCCGCGAAGCACCCACGCCGACAAACATTTCCACAAAATCCGAACCGCTGATGGAGAAAAATGGCGCTTCAGCTTCGCCGGCAATGGCCTTGGCCAGCAATGTTTTGCCCACGCCCGGAGGTCCCACCAGCAAAACACCGCGCGGAATTCTTCCGCCCAATCGCTGGAATTTCTTCGGATTTTTCAAAAAGTCAACAATTTCAGCCAGTTCTTCTTTGGCCTCATCAATTCCCGCCACATCACTGAACGTAATGTTGGTAAGCTCTTTGGACATCATCCGATGGCGCGATCGGCCAAAATTCCCCAACATGCTCATACCGCCTCCGGCGGAACGGAACTGGCGCGACACCAGAAAATAAACAACCGCAAACACCAGAATAAACGGCAGATAATCCACGAGGAAAATATTTAGAAAGTCATTGGACTTCTTGTAATTTAAATCCGGTACGTCATATTGATGCGATTGAGCTTCCAGAATAGCCCAACCGTTACCATCCAACGCCGTGCGTGGAATATTGGTTTTTTCACTCAAAGAACTGCTGGCCGGTGACCCCGGGGCAATCTGCTTGAGCTTGAAATTGATCTGGCCGTCGCTGTACACAACCAGCTTTTTAATATTTTTGTGCCGCAATGCGCTGTAAAAGGTCCCGGAATCAACGTGCTTTGAGCCGCCCGGATGCTGCATGAGAATCAACGCAAATACGACAAGACACAATATCACCAGCCAGCCCAGCATGCTGCGGCTGAATCTGAAATTATTGTTATCTCGGCCAGGCCTGTTGTTACCGGAGCCACCTTCCCGTGAAGGGCCTCTTGAAGGGTCTTGCTGCGAGTCCGCCATGAAATTTCCTCATAATAGTGCGACCGGTGGAATTATCCCGCCGGAAGCGACGTTCCAGACCATTATAGTCGGTATTGGCATGAAAATGGAACAGATAACGTGATAAAAACGGACGCATGTGCTTTTAAGCCCGGAAATTCTCCCGGGAAGGAGCAATTTTCTGTAACTTTTCGGACTGCATTTTTCGCAAGTCTCGCTGGTTCAGACGCCACAATATTCAGATAATAATGGGTCATGCCGCCATTTTTCCGTCAAAAAACTGACCCTGCGATCCAAACTTCCCACACCCCGGATGAATTACAAGGAGGCCTCCACGAGCTGCGGCGATCCTGCGCCGGCATGTCCCCTGTGGGCTTGAAGCCTGCATAACGTGTGCAGCAAAGTTAGCGTTTTCCGATCCATATCCGCCATGACCGCATCGGGCAATGATCCGGAATCACAAAGCAACCGGTTGGCTTTGGCATACGCACGGTGCCACGCGGCATCCTGCTTCAAGGCTTTGTCCATAAAAACCGCGGGGCACGACAGCGCCCGCAGTGATTTTTCCAGTGTACCGCTCGAGTCAGAACGGTGCGTCGGGTTGGCGCGCCGCGCGCCACGTGTGGTGTCACCTCGCATCACATCGGGATCTTCATAGCTTGTATTGGGCTTATGCACGCGAAGGTCCGCAAGCAAGCGAAGGTGAGGCAAAATATTGGGAAGAGCTTTATCCAGCATCGGGAAGGTTCCCGCCTGCGTCCAAAGGGACGGAGCTTTCCAGTTTGCCAGCCAGTTTAGCATTTCCTCCGGCGGCATGGGCTTGGCGATGGCATACCCCTGCGCCGTGGTGCCCAGGCCGCTGGCCAGAAGAATTAATCCAAGTTCCGGGCTTTCCACACCTTCCGCCACCAACTCCCGATGCGTAATACGACAGAATTCTGACAGCGACGTGATGATGGCGTGGTTTTCATAGCGCGCCCACATGCCACGTACAAACCGCTGATCGATTTTTACCGCATAGCACTCAATTCGCTCCAGGTGCACCAGTGACGACGCGCCCGTGCCGAAATCATCCAGCAGCACCGGCAAACCTAATTTACGGGCACCGGTGAGAAAATCGTCCAAATCATTAAGATCACGTTCGGCGGCACTTTCCAGAATTTCCAGGTGTAACCGGCCCCGCGCCTGCGGGTATTGCTCCAGCAAACCTTCCAGGAATACCAGACTCTTGTGGTCACGGAGAAATATTGGGGCCAGATTAACCGATACGGGGACAGCCAGCGGCGTGCCGTGCCACTTCTGAATCTGGGCGCAGGCCTGTGTAAGTACCCGTCGATCAAAGGTTAATAGATGATGCGTGCCTTCAATGGCCGAGAGGAATTCCGCGGGATTCAGTATCTTGCCGTCGCGCTTGACGCGTGACAAAGCTTCCATGCCGCGCAATTTCCCGGTGCGTAAATCCACCATGGGCTGGAAATACAGAATCGGATCCTGATCCTTGAGATAATTGACCAGAAATTCGCGCACTTCCTCCTTGCGGCGCATTTCGCTTTCCATGGTGTGATTAAAGAAGTTGTACCGGTCTTTACCCGCGCCCTTGGCTTCATAAAGAGCTATATCCGCGTGACGCAAAAGGTCCTGCGGCGTGGCCTCATCCATGGGAAATAGTGTCAGCCCCAGGCTGCCGCTGATGCCCGTATGCGTCTGACCGCCGATGACAAAGGGCCTGTGAATTTCCGCTAAAAGC
Organism: Phycisphaerales bacterium; assembly: GCA_027313145.1. Lineage (GTDB taxonomy): Bacteria > Planctomycetota > Phycisphaerae > WQYP01 > WQYP01 > JAMDCX01. The sequence continues at coordinate 19,026 of DAHVEJ010000063.1, forward strand.
CGATCAATAATCGGCAGGACAACCGAGTCACATTCCAACCCGGGAAGAATAATCAGAAATTCATCGCCTCCCAGCCGCGCCAGCGTATCGCTGTCACGGATACATGGTCGCAGCCGTTCCGCGACAGTTTGCAGCAGCACATCGCCGGCCCCATGGCCGTACAAATCATTAATCTGTTTAAAGCCGTCAAGATCCAGAATTCCTACCGCCATCAAACGTTGCCGCCGCCGGGCGTCGGCGGCCCCCTGTGCCAGGCGATCCAGCGCCAACTCTCGGTTGGGAAGTCCGGTGAGCATATCATGCGTTGCCTGGTGGGAAATTTGCCGCTGTTCATCGCGCCGCTTTAATCCAAAGGCAATATCTTCCGCGAAGCGCGTCAACAAATCGCGTTCGCGCGGGCCAAAAGCCATACAATGGTCTTCATACAGCACCAGAACCGCTTCCACGCGCCCGGCAATCCGCACCGGAACCGCCGCCAAAGATTGCAGGCCGTATTTGCCGGCAGCGTCGCGCCACGGTGCCATGCGACTATCTGTAATAAAATCATTCACGACAACCAGTTCGCCGCGCCGCCATGCTTCCGCCGCCGGGCTGCGTCCGGTTTCATCGCGCCGATCCGCTGAAATTGGGGCCTGCCCCAGTGATTCGGCAACAAATTCGCTGGCACGTCCGGCATACGCCATCGGTTCAATCACATCGCCCCGGCGCGCCCCCACCCACGCCAGCGGAAAGCCGCCTTGCTGGGTCGCCGCCGTACAAAAGGCCGCAAAGAAACCTTCATGCCCACCAATGACAGCGCGCTGCACGGCGGCTAAAGCGTCATACAGGCGGGTCATACGTTTGGCCTGCTTCTGGGCCTCACCGCTTTCCATGGCCAACGCCAGCATTTTGGCCAGCAGCCGCAGCCCCTGCCGCGGCCAGCCAATCGGTGCCCTTTTTTGTGGCTGGTTCCATTCAATCGCCAGGATTCCCTGGTTACTGACTTTTCGTCCGTGCAGCGGCGTATACCAAAGTGATCGAGTGCCGGCGGCAATGAGTTCGGGAAGCGCATCGGCCTGGGCCGCATAATCCCGAATAAAAGACTCAAGATTTTCTGCGGGACTTAACATTGGAACCGCATGTTGCATGGGCATGCGAACGTGCATGAGTTTTCCCT
>DAHVEJ010000064.1 GCA_027313145.1 Phycisphaerales bacterium
GAAAAGCAGAGCGTTTCAGTTCATTTTTAAAAAATTCACCGGCCTGTCGAAAAATATCACGCTGGTTTAGGGACTAGAACATCCCTGCATTATCAGCCGCACTTTCTGATTATTGACGCTTGTCGGAACATCGGCGTGGCAGCGTGCTATAATGGTTCAGCGGGCTTATCGGGGCGGTCTTGCCGGAGGATGACCGCCATGGGGGCTTTAATGTGTAGGTTTCGCAGGTGGGCTATCTTATATGGAGAACTCTCATGATGAGGTTCCAAACTCGTTTCCGGCTTATTGCCGCGCCAATTCTTGCTTCGGCAATGATGGTAACCATGGGGGGCTGCTTCTACGGCGGCCATGAAGATCACCGGGGCTATGATCGTGGCCATGACCGCGGCTACCAACATGATGACGGTGACCGCGACGAGGGAATGCGGTCCACGCCGGCGGTAAATAATCCGTCGGCAACGGTAACTGCCGCCACCATCAACGCTCCCGCAAAGGTGGCATTGGTGCTTCGACATCCGGCCGGCCAATGATGACATTCACTGTTTACCTCGCGACGGCGTAGCAACGGACGGCGCGTTCGGGGCCGTCGCGAACGTATGTGTCACTGGGCGGAATTCTTTGTAAACTCTCCGGTCAAGGTTGATCGCTACCGATAGACGGCTGCAAACCCACAATGCGCCGCCCCGGTCGCGCCGGCCCGCAGCGCACCGAGGCGGCCCATCTGATTTCCGCGGCCCACCTAACGCGTATCCATTGGGTTAAGGGGGTGCGGCGGGCTTTTGCGATGCGGCGGGGTAACCTTTGGGCGTCATGCTAACACGCGGGGTGTGGGGCGTGTTAGAATCTTATGTGATGAGTAATTCTTCGGGACAGATTTTTCAGGTGGTGCGGCAGGCGGCACGGATTGAGGAGATCATCGGCGAGCATATTGCCCTGCGGCCGGCGGGGCGGGAGTTTGTGGGGCTTTGTCCGTTCCATGAAGATCGTCGGCCATCAATGTATGTTTCACCGCAGAAACAGATATTTTATTGTTTTGTGTGTGCGGCGGGCGGGGATGTCTTTAAGTTTGTGGAAAATTACCACAAGATGTCCAAGGGGGAGACGCTACGATTTTTAGCCCAGCGGTATGGCATTACGTTGCCGGAATTTCGGGCAACCAACCCGCAAGCCGCGTCCCATCGGGATAAAATTGTGGATGCCAATTTATGGGCGGCCCACTATTTTCGAAGCAATCTTGCCGGTAACGCCGGAAAGGCGGCTCGGGAATATTTAACTTCACGCGGCGTTCATGCCGCCACCATTGAGCGATTTCAGATTGGTTGTGCGGAGACGCAGTGGACCGCTTTGGCGACTGCTGCGGGAAAAAAGGGGATCAGTGCGGAAACGCTGGTGTCCGTCGGGCTGGTGAAAAGCCGATCGGACGGCAGCGTGTATGATGTGTTTCGTAATCGATTGATATTTCCCATTGTTGATTCCAGTGACCGCGTCATTGCTTTTGGAGGAAGAATTCTTCCATCGGCCGCGCCTGAGCAACACACGCCGGGACAGACCGATACGGATCAGGAGGGGCCAAAATATTTGAATTCGCCGGAAACGGCATTATTTTCCAAGCGCGAAACGCTTTACGCGCTGAATCTGGCGCGGCAGCCGCTGATTCGTAAGCAGTTTGCAGTGGTGGTGGAGGGGTATATGGATGTGGTGGGTTGCCATCAGGCGGGCGTGGAAAATGTGGTAGCGACCCTGGGTACCGCAATGACCGAGCAGCATATCAATTTGCTGCGGCGATTTTGCAATCGCCTGGCACTGGTATTTGACAGTGATGAGGCCGGTCGGCGCGCGGCCGACCGGGCAATTGAATTGTTGTTGCGGTATCCGGTGGATGTGCGCATTGCGCATGTGCCGGATGGTAAAGACCCCTGTGATTTCTGCATGACCCATGGGGGTGAAGCGTTTGAGAAAATCATCGCTGAGGCCAAAGATTCTTTGGAGTACGCATGGGAGAAAATGTATACGGCTTTTCAAGCTTCGGATTCTCTGGCGGGTAAACAACGGGCTTCCGAGGCTTTAATGCGGTTGGTGGCACCGGCGATACTTAATGCGTCGGTGGATCCGATTCGCCGGGGATTGTTACAGAAAAATATCGCTGATCTGGTGGGGATAAGCTCGGATGAAGTTCATTCCCGAATTCGTCGGCTGGGGGTTAGTACGGGCAGGCAGTCCGGCGGTTCGGGGGCGGCCAATCCGGATGCCGCGCCGGCGATGGAAATTGATATGGGGTTGCAACGGGCGGGGCATTGGATTATTGGCGCGTTGCTTTGTGATTTTTCGCTGTATCAGGAATTCCGCGAGCGAATAACGGTTGATCTCTTTTCCGATTCAGAGATGGCGACGTTATTGGCACGCTTGATGGAATATCTTGAGGAACTTCCGGATTTGGCGGCCGGGAATCTTGCCGAGTTTGTAGCCGTGCTGGATGATCCGGCCATGGTGCGCTTGGCAATTCAGGCTCAGGCGGAGGCTGAACGCGGGGGAAATCTGAAGCAGAAGATTGCCGACTCGTTAATCCGTCTGGAGGAACTGTCGGTACCACGCGGCATGGAAAGCCATAAGGTTGATAGCAGTCAATCCGCGACGGATGATGCGGATCGGCTTAAAACGGTCGTTGACGCGCGAATGCAAGCGGTGAAGGTTAATAAGCTTCAGCGGAAGCTCGGGCCACGTCCGTCCGGTGGGTGAACCGCAACAACCTCTTTCTTGCGTTGCCCCACCGGCACCCCTTTTGTCGCAGGTGCCGTGGGCGTCCCGCCTGCTTTTGCCGTATTACCGATGCAGGCAAGAGGCCTGCACCACAATGCGGGGCGGGCCGCGAAGCGGAAACGTCGGCCTGCCGATGCGGGCAGGATGTTCGCGGTACGCTGTACGTGGGATAAATAGTAAGATTCCTGGTACGAAATGATTCTTGCTGTTCCGCTAAGGCCGGCTAACTTGCTCGGCCGGCAAGGTATGGCTTACCATACGCAGTTCATGGTTTGTGGATGGCTTAAAGGCCGGATATTTGGAGATTTATACTGTGACTACACTTGGCGTGATCGTTGGAAACCGTGGTTTTTTCCCTGCTCATTTATGCGTTACCGGCCGACAGGAGATTCTGGATACTTTGGCCAAACATCAGATCAAAACCATTATTCTTCCGGCGGAACAGACCAACGGGGGAGCGGTTGAATCTTTGGCGGATGCCAAGAAATATGCGGAGCTGTTTCAAAAGCATCGCGGAGAAATTGACGGCGTGCTGGTGACGTTGCCGAACTTTGGTGATGAACGGGCCATCGCTAATACGCTCCGCTGGGCCGGGCTGAATGTGCCCGTGCTGGTTCATGCGTTTAATGATCGTACGCAAACCATGACCATTAAAGATCGCCGCGACAGCTTCTGCGGAAAAATGTCGGCGTGTAACAATTTGCGGCAATATGGCATTGCCTATTCGCTTACGACATTGCACACGGAAGAACCGGGCAGCAAGGAATTCTCGGCGGATATTCAGCGTTTCGCGGCCACCTGCCGCGTCGTACGAGCGCTAAAAGGGGCTCGCATCGGTGCCATTGGTGCCCGTCCGGGAGCGTTTAACACCGTGCGTTACAGCGAAAAACTGCTGGAAACCGCGGGTATCAGCATTGAAACGCTGGACCTTTCAGAAGTTCTGGGTGTGGCGACAAAACTATCTGACACGGATGCGGCGGTGAAGGAAAAGCTGGCCGGTATTCAGGGCTATACCGCGACGGGCGGCATTCCGCAGTTAAGTGTCATTAAAATGGCCAAACTCGGCGTGGCGATTGAAAAATTTATTAAGGAGCGCGAACTGGTGGCCACCGCGATTCAATGCTGGACCGCGCTGGAAGAATTCTACGGCGTGGTACCCTGCACGCTGATGAGCATGATGTCCAACGGATTAATGCCCAGCGCCTGCGAAACCGACATCACCGGCGTGGTGGGCATGTATATTTTGCAGGCTGCCTCTGGTAAACCCGCCGCTCTTTTGGATTGGAACAATAATTACGGAACCGATCCGGATAAGGGTGTGGTGTTTCACTGCTCCAATCTTCCGAAGGATTTCTTTGAAAGTCAGAAAATGGATTATCAGGAAATTATCGCCGGGACGGTGGGGCGGGAAAATACTTACGGGACCATTGTGGGCAACATTGCCGCCGGCCCCTTTACGTATTGCCGCGTTTCAACGGATGATAACAACGGCCTGATTAGAGCGTATGTGGGTGAAGGCGAATTCACGGGGGAAAAGCTGGATACATTCGGCGGGTACGGCGTATTTAAGGTGCACCGCCTGCAGGCGCTGCTGCAATTTATTTGCCGCGAAGGTTACGAACACCATGTTGCGGCCACCAAAGCGGTGGTGGCGGCCGGCATTGAAGATGCCTTGAGTAATTACATGAAATGGGATGTCTATCGGCATGAATAACAGCCGTTGACAAATGCGCGAATCGGCGGGGGCGACGGTAAACCGCGCCGTGGAAACCAACGAATCGACGAATGAAGGAATTTATGTCATCACATTATGCCATCGGACTGGATTTTGGCACGGCATCTGTGCGGGCGCTGGTGGTGGATGTGGCGTCGGGTGACGAAATTGCCACTGGCGTGTGCAATTATCGCCATGGCACGGATGGCGTGATTGTGGATTCGCGCGATCCGTTGTTAGCGCGGCAGCATCCTCAGGATTATCTGGATGGCTCCCAATCCGCTATTCACGATGCGCTGGCATTGGCAAAGCGGCAGGTCACAGGTTTTTCCGCCATGCAGGTTATTGGTATCGGTGTGGATACCACCGGAAGTTCACCGATGCCGGTAGATCAGTTGGGACGTTCGCTGGCGTTTGATCCGGTCTTTGCCGATGATCCGGCGGCGAAAGTCTGGCTGTGGAAAGATCACACGTCGCACGTTGAAGCGGAAGAAATAACTGCGGTGGCGGGCAAGATGCGTCCGCAGTATCTGGCAAAGTGCGGCGGTCGCTATTCATCGGAGTGGTTCTGGGCGAAAATTTTACATTGCGCTCGGACAGCGCCGAAAGTATTTCAGGCCGCTTATACATGGGTGGAAATTGCTGATTGGATTCCCGCGGCCATTACCGGGACGATGGAGCCAGGCAAGCTGCGCCGGGGAATCTGCGCGGCGGGCCACAAGGCGTTTTACAACCCATCCTGGGGCGGCTATCCCGATGCCGAATTCCTTGGACAGCTTGATGCGGGTCTGGTGCGGGTTGGCAAAACACTTTCTGGAAAAGCTTATTCGTCGGCGCAGGCCGCCGGCGAATTAACACCGCAGTATGCCGAAGCCTTCGGGCTGCCGGCGGGAATTCCCGTGGCGGTAGGGGCCTTTGATGCGCATCTTGGTGCGGTGGGAGCCGGCATAAAAAGAAATGTGCTGGTAAAACTTATTGGCACATCCACATGTGACATTATGGTCGTGCCGGAACGTGAGAAGCTGGCGGATATACCGGGGCTTTGCGGCATCGTGCCGGGATCGGTTCTGCCGGATTATTTCGGCCTGGAAGCCGGGCAATCGGCGGTGGGGGACATATTTAACTGGTTTGTATCCGTGGTGCAGCCGCAGGGAAGCGCCGGTTCGCATGAGGCTTTGACCAAAGCCGCGTCGGAAATAAAACCCGGTGCCAGCGGCTTGTTGAGCTTGGACTGGCATAATGGTAACCGCACCATACTGGTAGACCAGCGGCTTACTGGACTGATCTTGGGGCTGACATTGCACAGCACGCCCGCGGAAATGTATCGGGCGCTTATTGAAGCCACCGCCTTTGGCGCGCGGGTTATTATGGAACGCTTTGAGGAATATGGCCTTTCGGTGCATCGCGTCATTAACGGCGGCGGAATATCGGCGAAGAATCATCTGGCCATGCAGATATATGCGGATGTTATGAATCGGCCGGTGGGCGTTTCCCGCAGCGGTCAGACGTGCGCCTTTGGCGCGGCGATCGCCGGGGCCGTGGCTGCGGGAAAAAGCCGCGGCGGCCACGATACTTTTGATGATGCGATTGCCCGCATGGTCGGTGAGCCGGCGCGCATTTTTACGCCCATCGGCGGACATGTTGCGGTGTATGAACGGTTGTTCAAAGTATATCGTCAACTGCATGATGCCTTTGGCCGCAAGGATTCCACCGCCCATCTGGGAGCGGTGATGAACGAGTTGCTGGATATTCGCGATCAGGCCAGGAGTTGAATATGCCGCACGATGAACTTAAGCAGTTGGTATGCCAGGCCAATCGTGATCTGGTGTCGCTGGGGTTGGTGGCATTGACGTGGGGGAATGTCAGCGGCGTGGACCGTTCCGCGGGTGTCATGGCCATTAAACCCAGCGGCGTGCCGTATGAAAAATTGCGGCCCGAGGATGTGGTGGTGCTCTCACTGGCGGATGGTAGAGTTATTGACGGAACCGCCCGGCCCTCCTCCGATACGCCGACACATCTATATTTGTATCACAATTGTCCGGACATCGGCGGTATTGTGCATACACACTCCATTCATGCCACAAGCTTTGCGCAGGCCAAGCGGGAAATTACATGTCTGGGCACGACGCACGCTGATACTTTTTATGGTGCCGTGCCGGTAACCCGAGATTTAACACCGGAAGAAATTCATACGGACTATGAATTAAATACGGGCCGGATCATTTTGGAGTGCTTCAAGGAACGTGGGTTGAATCCGGCGCAAATTCCGGCAGTGTTGGTCGCCAGCCATGCGCCGTTTGCCTGGGGACCCACAGCCGCCAAGGCTCTGGAAAATGCGTTGGTCCTGGAATTGGTGGCCAAAATGCAACTGGAAACGCTGGCGCTGGCACCGGACGTTCAGCCCATTGCGGACGAACTGTTGGATAAGCATTTTTTACGCAAGCACGGTCCCGGTGCCTATTATGGGCAGAAAAGCTGACCTCATCACGGCCGCAGAACGGCTATTTTTTATCAGGGCGCATCAGTTCGGCACTGGCCAGGGCTTGCGTTAGAAAATGTCTGGTTTGCCCAGGCCCCATGCTCTGGGCGACACTGACAATATTGCCGCGCGCGTTCAAAACCAGTACTGTGGGCAGGACTTGCACGCCAAGTTTCCGGGCATCGGCTTTTCCCGTCGGCGAATCAATATCTTCACGAACCGCGATAAAGTGGCTGTTGACTAATTGCGCCACGTTCTGATCCGTCCAAACCGTGCGATCCATCAATCGGCAGGGCGGGCACCAGGATGCCTGGAAGTCTACCAGCAGCAGACGCCCCGTGGTTTTGCTTTGCCGCTTGCCGCGGGCAAGCCGGCTATGCCAGGTGATATGCCCCGGCGCTGCGACGATGCCCAACTTGGCCGCCACGTTGGTTAACCAGGGCCATAGCGCAACCAAAATCAATGTCGCCGTAAACAAGGTCATAATGACCACGGATTGCAGGGGAAAGTTGTTGTAACGGTGCCGGGGTTTTTTCATGATCCGATCCCAAATTCGGCAAAGATGGCTGAAAAATCAGCCGGACTTTTGCTGCCGTTCGTCCGTCGGATGCAAAATGTCCGCGGCCGGTCCGCTGTAGATGGCGCGCTTACGATTCATGGCCATATTTGCTAATTCATCAGGGCGCGCGTTGGAACTGCGGTAAACATGTTGAATCGACCACACGGGGATTTTATTTAACAAATCCAAGGCTTGTTGATACAGCGGCCTTAGCGCGGCGTTTTTCACGCGATAAATACCCAAAATTTGCCGCACCACCAGTTCGCTGTCAGCGCGAATTTCCAGTTTTCGCGCTCCCAGCTTCACGGCCGCTTCCGCGCCGCAAAGTAAACCGCTGTACTCGGCATAATTGTTGGTATGGTTCCCCAGATAGTCGCCGAGTTCATAGACCAGTTCCCCCGCGGCTGTCGTGAGCGTCACGCCGCACCCGGCAGGCCCCGGATTCCCCCGTGATCCACCGTCAAACTGCATCACCAGAGTTGAATAGTCCAATGACATGTCTCCAAAAACGCGGCGGAAAAATCCAGTGACTAACCGCTTAGCCGGGATTCAGAACATATTATTACCGGCGAATGATAATTTGAAAATGGTCTTACGCCGATGCCTGCTGGGGAAGCATCTCCGGCAGATAAAGAATTCGGCCACAGGACTGGCATCTGCGGATTTCATCGCGTCCGCGCAACAGATTAACATCTTCAATATTCAGGCCCATAAAGCACCCGCCGCAGGTGATGGTTTCCATGTCGTTTTCGTTAAAGTCCACGGAAGCCATGGCGTCGCCGGGGTAACGCTGACAGATGCGCTCATACTGTTTGCGCGATTCAGGGGGCACCGCGTTGAGCGCCCGCTCCCGATTGCGCTGGAGTTCATGGATATGGGCTTGCAACTCTGCGACGCGCTGACTGCTTTGACGGCGCGAGTCCTCAAGGCTCTTTTGGGCCACATCTAATTGTTCGCGTATGCCCGAAGCGGACTTCAGATTGGTTTCCAGTTGCCCCATGAAGTCCAGAATAATGGCTTCAATTTTACTGACTTCTTCTTTTTCCGCGGAAATTTGGATGAGGATGGCTGAATATTCTTTATTGGTCTTGGCGTTATTTAAGCTGGTGCGCATTTTTTCAATGTGCTCCTGCCGGCTTTTCATGTCCAGTTCATGGGAAGAAATTGTAGCCTGAAGCTTCCGGCCCGCGGATTCAAATTCCACCAGGCTGGTATTGAGTCGGGTAATATTGTTTTCAATGGCCACCTGATCTTTCATGACGGCGGTCAGGCGGTTGTTAAACTCATATAAATCATGATCAATTCGATAAAGCACCAGAAGAGAAGGGATTGTTGTGAATACCGTCATGTCGTAACCTCAAAGTCCTCAATCCCGCAGTGTACCAAAATTGAGCCTTATGAGCCAGCGGTTTTCTCCAGCCAAACCGGCGGTGGTTCTATCACATCCGCAGGCCGCCCCCCCGCATCTTTGGCTCCGGTCCCTTTCCATCGGCTAATAACGCGGATGGTCATATCATGATCGCATAGGATCTGGCAGCTAAGGCGCATACCGGGTTGGGTGGCCAAGCCGCGATCTTTCATGATATTTTTTTCCGCTTCCGTGATTTTTATCGGCTCACCGTGCTCAAACTGTACGCGGCATGTCGTACAGCGAGCGTGGCCTCCGCAGGCATGAAACTGATCAATTTTCACAATATCAGTAAGGGCATTGACCAGCCGTGTGCCGGCGGGAACTTCAAAGTCACCCATATTTTCTACGGTAAGTTTAGGCATTGTAGTATCCTTCAAGCACGGTCCATCAGGGCCGCATAGTTCATGCAATGAGTATGCAACCCAAGGCTCGGCGTTGCAAGTGTCCGCAGTGACAAATTCCGAATTTCAGTGTGAATTGATCAATTCCATGATTTCCGCGCTTCCGCGCCGGCGCAGTGTTTCAAGCAGTAAATCATAAAGGCTGTTAAGCCCCGCGTCGGAAGAGTCTTGTGTAAGCAATGTGGCGCGGGACATTTTTTTCCCGTCGGGAGTGGCGAGGAAAGCCCGGACAATCCAACCATGGAGATTGTTGATGGGATTTCCGCGCGGCATGGCGCACACGCCGATGGGGGCCAGACAGTTGCCGGCTAAGGCGGCTACCACCCGGCGCTCAAACGCCAGAGCCGCCGCCGTGCCGTTGTGATTGATCGCCCCGGCGAGCTTGCGCATGGCCTCATCTTGCGTCCGTGCCTGAACGGCCAGCACACCTTGTCCGGCAGCGGGGATAAATTCGTCCAGCGGCAGGGAGACTGCCCGTTGCGGAAGCAGATTCGTTCGATCCAAACCCGCTTGGGCGAGGAATGTGCCGGCCACCACACCGTCGCTTACTTTTCGCAAACGCGTCTCGATGTTGCCGCGCAGCGGTTCAACCGTAACATCGGGGCGAATCGCCAGAAGCTGTGACTGCCGGCGCAGCGATGAAGTACCCACAACGGCGGATGCCGGAAGTTGCGCAATGGATCTATCTTCAAAGCCAATCCAGACATCGCGAGGATCAGCGCGCAGGGGCGTGCCGGCGATGATCGTTCCGGCTGCGAGTTGAGCGGGGAGATCTTTAGCGGAATGAACCGCCAGATCAATGCGATTTTCCAGCAGGGCTGTTTCGATTTCCTTTATAAATAATCCTTTGCCCCCCGATTCCGCCAGGGACCGCTGCTGCTGTTGGTCCCCGGAAGTTGTAATAAAAACCAGCTCGATCTGCGTCGCTGTCCCGACAGAGAGTCTGGTTTCAAGCATTTGTTTGACCATATCCGCCTGGGTACGTGCCAGCAGGCTGGATCGGGTGCCAATGCGAATGGTTCGATTCGGTTCTATCATCCCTCTGATGCTAATAGGCCAGGGCCTCCAACGCCAGTGTTCTAATGGTTTACCAGAAAGTGGCGTTATGGACGAACCGGGGCACTCTGCGGTACACTTGTTTCAAGCGCCGGCCCGAATGGCTGAATATTGCCGGCCGGATTCGGAATTTATCATGTTGTTGACTCTACTTCGAGCCAAGATTCACGGTGCCATAATTACCCAGGCCAATCGTAATTACGTGGGAAGTATCACCATTGATCTGGATTTGCTTAAGCTAAGCGGATTATTACCCAATGAACGCGTGCTGGTGGCGGATATCCACAATGGTGTGCGTTTTGAAACGTATATTCTCGCCGGGAAAAAAGGCTCTGGTGTTATTGGCATTAACGGTGCCGCAGCGCATCTGGTGAAGCCCGGAGAAAAAATAATCATCATGGCTTTTGCGGAGATGACGCCGGAGGAAGCCGACGATCACATGGCACGTGTTCTGGTTTTAGATTCGTCCAATAAACCGGTTAAGAACATGACCATTGCGAGCCGATTGGACGCATGACACGGTAAGAGACTGTATCGTGGTGCCGGCCGGTCTATCTTGGCCGACATCAGATGACTGCCGCTATATATGGAGATGCTGAATGCTCGAACGCTTGAGACGGTTCGTAGGTAATGCGCTAAGTTGTCGTGCCCTATGGGGTGCCGTCGTGGCAGTCTGGATACTCCCACAGCTTGGTGGTTGCGCTTCGGTGCCGGCATGGATGGTCAATGACAAGCCATCCTGGCGGACGCAATATGCCTTGGCGCATGTGGCACCCGCGGTGGTACGAATCAACGTGGTCATGCGGGATTTTCAAAATGGCATTCCGGAAAATTTCCGGGCCATCGGCAGCGGCGTTATTATTGACAAACAGGGACGGGTGCTGACCAATTTTCACGTGGCCGGGCGAGCGCGGCGCATTGAGATTATTCTGCCCGACCAGGAACGCGTGCGGGCCACCCTGATCGGGTCGGATCACTGGACCGACCTGGCGCTGGTGCAAATGGATATGGCGCAGATACACGCCAGGCATTTGCACTTCAAATGGGCCACGCTGGGCAATTCCAGCCGCGTGCAATTAGGCCAGCCCGTGATGGCTATCGGCACGCCTTACGGCCTTTCGCGTACCGTGACCAGCGGCATTATCTCCGATACCGACAGATTTTTTAACGCGACAACCATTGATGGCTATGAGACCGGCTGGTTTAATAACTGGCTCCAGACAGATGCGGCCATTAATCCGGGAAATTCCGGCGGCCCGCTTATTAACCTTCGCGGGCATGTTATCGGCATTAATACACGCGGTGATCCCTCGGCCAACAATCTGGGATTTGCCATTCCGATTAATGTGGCGCGCCGCGTGATTCCATCCCTGCTGAAATATCGGAAGGTTGCGCGCAGCTATGTGGGGTTGGAACTGGAACCCATGCTGGGGCTGAGCCGCTTTTATCATTTGCCGCCGCAAACCGGCGTGCTGATTCGTTCGGTGGACTACGATTCGCCGGCGTCTCTTGGCGGTGTGCATGCGTTGGATGTCTTGCTATCAGTCAACGGCCATCCGACAAATTGCCGCTTTCCGGAGCAGATTTCCGCGGTGCGGCGGTATATTTCCGATCAGCCGATCGGTTCCAAAGTCACATTGCGGGTGGAGCGTATGAGCGATGGTTCCAAGATACAGCGGAAAACACTGTATGTGTTTACACAACGTCTGGAAAGTGTGGTTGCTCCACGGCATCAGATTAAGCCATGGGGAATTGTGGTGCGGAACCTTACCAATGCGTATCTGCGGCAACAGCAGATGAAAATGATTCGCGGGGTATTGGTTACCAGCGTGCAAAGCGGATCAATTGCCGATGCCGCCGGCATGGAAGATGGCGACATCATCCGCCAGGTGGGTAACCGACGTATTGTCGATAGTGTGCAACTCAAAGTTCTGGCGGACCGCATGGCTAAAACGAAAAAGCCGTATGCCGTTGTGGTAAAACGGGGACGCTCGGAACGCACATTGGTTTTCAGCCCCGGGAGCGGAAGTTAAAGCTCCCGGGATGGGCTTAAAAATGTCACCCATATGGTTTTAGATCAGGAAACATAACTATGAATTATCGTTCAACATTGCATCGTATACCGGCCCTGATGTGCGTTTCGGCGGCCATTCTGGCAACCTGTCTGACCGCTTCCGCGGAACCCAACGTGGCGAAACTGGTTCCCGGAATTGCCCGCAGTATTGTGGTAGTACAATACACTGCTGAGAATGAATTTCATAAAACCAACAAGGTCAGCGGTCAGGGCATTGTGCTCAATAAAAAGGGCGTGGTGCTGGTATCATCGGATCTTATCCCGCAGGATATTCCGTTGGGTTACATCCATCATTTGAAAATTCGCATTGCACAAGGCGACATGCCCAAATTTTCTGCTCAATATCTTGGGCGCACGGTGGATGGCTTGTTCTGTTATGTCCGGGCGCTTAAGCCGCTGCCGGCAACGCCGTTGCAGTTTTCCGCTACCGGCAAGCCTTATCTTGCCGAACGTGTTTTTTCGGTTGGACGGCTGGGGAAGGATCAGGCGTACGGAGCCTTTGTTGGCGTTAATCGCATCAAGGCGATGATTCCTCTGGTTCATACGCTCATTGCGACGGATTCATTTGGGCTTACGGATGCCAACAGTCCGGTTTTTGATTACCGCACGGGCAAATTCATCGGCTTGACGGTGCCCAATCCGGGGGACGGCATGATCCTGACTCTGCTGGGGCGATCCGTTCCCGTTACGCTGCGGGATAATCAGCAGGTTGGTATGTTTATCGGGTATAACTCCTTCAAGCAGGATTTAACGGATATTCCAACCAAGCGCTTCGTGGCGAAAATTGCCTGGTTTGGCACCTTGGACAGCAGCGGGCTGCGATCGGCCGTGCGAAAGCTGTACAACATTAAGCAACGGTCGGGATTAATGGTGGGGCAGGTTATTCCTGGCATGCCCGCCGCTAAAGGCGGCTTGAAGTCGCGTGATATTATTCTCACGGTGGATGGGAAGCCGTTTGCGCATACGCCGGTGGCGGCATTGATGGTGGAACGTTTTGAGCACCGAATGCAGCAATTAAAACCCGGGCAGGTTATTAAACTGGGTATTTTGCGCAATGGAAAACCGAAAACCATTACCATTACCGTGGGACAGGCTCCCACGCCGCCTAGCCGCCTGCCGCGCTACTATGATCGCAAAATTGGCTTAGTGGTGCACAATCTGGCATTTATAGATGCCTATTCCCGTAAACTTCCTTTGACGCAAAAGGGAGTTTACGTGGTGCTGGTGCATAATGGCAAACCCGCATCCCTGGGAACCACACCCGTACAGCCTGGCTACATTATTACGCGCGTGGACGACCATCGCGTTGATAATATCGTGGCGTTCAAAAAACTGGTCACGAAAGCCCAGACAACTCCCGGCAAGCCGGAAATTGTTTTTGAGGTTATCAAGGGTGATGGGCGCACGGCCGCCTGTCACGTAAGTTTGAATTGATGACGCTGCGCGGCTGGGGAATACTTTTGCCTCTCACGAGGCTTTGCGAAATGGCGCAGTTGGTACTCTGGGCAGGTTCCCGAAGCACCGTTGGTCGTTTAAGGAACGGTTGATGCCGTACAAAGCTCCAGTTTTGCAGTTTCGATTTCGCCAGCGGATGGGGCGGCTCATGCAGCAGACGCGCAGGCGGATGCGGCTGGATCATTGGTTTCCTCATTTGCCGGTGGCTGCCGCCGCGGGAATTCTTGGCTTATTGAACCTGCTGGACGGCATGTCACGGTTATCCAAAGCATTTCCACTTCTCAAGCAGCTAAAGCCTGTATTACATATCGGTCAGATTGCGATGGTTCCGGGACTGGGCGGGTTACCCGAAGCTCTGGCCGGCGCTGTGCTGCTGGCGATGTCGTTTGGATTGGCATTTCGCTCGCGTCTGGCGTGGGTTATAGCGCTGATTATTTCGGCGGCAACCTTGGCCCTGATTCTGCATCAGGCAAACTTCCGATGGGGGGCCTTGGCGCTGCTCAATGGTGCTGTGCTGGTGGCGCTGATCCTGTTTTATCGCCAGTTTTCAAAATCAAGTCTGGCCGCGGGAACCATGTTCAGTCTGATGAGCGTGATACTGCTTCTGGGCTACAGCGTTTGTGGTTCATTTGTTCTCGGACAGGGCTTCACGCCGCCAATAAAAAATTTAACACAGGCGCTTTATTTTTCAGTGGTCACGCTTTCGACGGTCGGCTATGGTGATATTGTACCCACGACCAGTGACGCGCGGTTTTTTGTCATTTCTCTTATTATTTTAGGTATAACGGTTTTTGCCACGTCCATTTCCGCGGTGATTGTGCCGCTGGTCAATGGACGCATGCAGCGCCTGTTGACTGGAGAAAAACGGCGTATGAAACAAGATCATTATATTGTTATTGGTGATAATTCATTGTCGCACAATACGTACAGAGAACTGAGAAATCGACATTTGCCGGTGGTCGTCATTGTGCCTAAAGAGCCTGATACGCTCTGGATGGATGCGGCCGATATGCTCATTGGCGACGCATCGGACATAGAAATACTGCGCAAAGCGGGTGGCGAAAAGGCGCTGGCAATTCTGGCCTTACGGGCTGATGACAGTGAAAACGCTTTTATCGTCATGGCGGCCAAGGAATTGGCGGGTAATGCTCGGACGGTGGCTGCGGTAAAGAACAGTAAAAATCTGCCGCGCATTCAACGCGTGGGGCCGGATCTGATTATTGCGCCGGATATTCTGGGCGGGGAATTGCTGGCTATGGCCATCAGTGGAGAAGAATTAAGCGGTGAAAATATTTTGAAAAACCTCTTTATTTCAAAACCCGGCGACGCACCGGTTGTGAAAGAAAAGAAATAAGGCAAAAATAGAGCCGTTGTGGTAACGACCGCTTTTTGTCTGAGAAAAGAAAGGACAGGGTATCCATATGCCGAGAACAGCGCGGGCCGCCATGGGCGGTATTATTTATCATGTTTCCAATCGCGGAAGAACCGGCAAGACGCTATTTCGCTCCTCGGATGATTTTCAGGCATTTGTGGAATTACTTATTGAGGCAACCGCCCACGCTTCGGTGGAAGTTTTCGGCTTTTGCCTGATGCCAAACTATTGGCACATGATTCTGCGGCCCCGCGGAAAAACTGATTTATCTAAATATATGTCGTGGGTTGCCAATACGCATGTTAAGCGGTATCGGGCTTGCTATCCGCGTTCAAAGGGGAAAGTGTATCAAGGTCGCTACGAAAGCATGCCGGTGCAAAAAGGGGATGATTTTGTCAATCTCCTTGGATATATCGAAGCTATCCCGTTACGCGCGCGGCTCGTCGAAAGCGCCGAGGATTGGGCTTTTTCAAGTCTGGGATGCGAGAAAAAGCTTGTCCGGCAACTGCTAAGCGACTGGCCGGTGGAGCGCCCGGATCGGTGGAAGAAACGCGTCAATAAGCCGCTGGACAAATCCGTGCGCGGGCGGTTGGAAGTATGTTTGCAACGTTCGCGGCCTTTAGGGGACGATCATTGGAGTGCCAAGATCGCGAAGAAAACGCACACCGAGTATAAGCTGCGGCCCATCGGTCGGCCGGCAAAAAAGCGTGCTGGATAGTTGAATGCCGGAAGAAGTCACAAAGAAAAAAATAGCCAAACGCTGGTGGAGCTGGGAAGACGCGCTGCTGATTGTTCTCCTGGCCGGTGCGCTGTACCTGCCGGGATTGGCGCGCATTCCGCTTTTTGACCGTGATGAGCCGCGATTCGCCTCCGCGGCCCGGGAAATGCTGGTCAGTGGAAATTTTGTGGTGCCCCGCTTTGACGGTGTACTGCGTCCGGATAAGCCTCCGGTGATTTATTGGCTTATGGACATCAGTTATAAACTCTTTGGCGTCAGTGGAATGGCGGCGCGCCTGCCGAGTGTCTTATTCGGCACGCTGACCTTGCTGGTGGTTTACTGGATCGCCGGGCGACGCTTTGGCAGAGCAACCGGGTTGCTGGCGGCGCTGATGCTGTCCGTAGCGGCGCTCTATTTTGCTGAAACCCGCCTGGCGACAGCGGATTCTGTGATGATTTTCTTTACGACTGTTTGCATGGCCTGTGTGTGGGATGCGTGGGATGCCCAGCCGTCAGGGGATGGGGTGCCAAAATTGCGCCCCCGTGTGGATCAGCTTATGGAATCCGCCGGCGGCGAAATCCTTAATGAATCCTATGCGCCAGTCCAGAGGCACGTTTCGATCGGCGTGGTGTTGGCTTTCTGGTTCGCCATGGCGGCGGGCATCATGACTAAGGGCGTGACACCAATTTTTGTTCTCGCCACGATGCTGGCGCTTTCCCTGACTACCGGGCGTGCGGAAACCGTATGGCGGGATTGGTGGCAAAGTCCTGGATTGGGGCGCATCATACATTTTCCGGAATTGGTTTATGGTTTGATTCGTAAGGGCAATTGGAGCTGGTGGCGGCGCTTGCGGCCGCTGCTTGGTTTTGGGATTTTACTGCTGCTGGTGCTCCCCTGGTTTATTGCCGCATGGAATGCCACGCACGGCAAACTTATTGAAGAAATGATTTCCCAGAATCTTATCAAACGTACCTCCAGTGGTTTGCAGGGTCACGGTGAGCCGCCTGGGTTTTACGCCCTGGTTATCTGGGCCATTTTCTGGCCTTGGAGTATTTTACTGGTTCCTGCGGCCTATCATGCCATTCGTCGGGTACGCGGCAAGTTGGTGATGTCCTTAGATCCTTCGCCGTATCAATTTCTTCTCGCGTGGGTAATTCCTTCGTGGCTGATTTTTGAGTGTATTGTCACCAAAATGGTGGAATATGTACTGCCGTTATTTATCCCGCTGGCGATCCTTTGTGCCGATACCCTGGTGCAAAGTTGGCACCGCATGACCGATGTGCTGGCCCCCAAGTGGTTTGCCGGCGCACGGTGGGTTTGGATGGCGATATGGATGGGAATGGGAGTTGGCGCGGTGGTGGCGGGCTGGATGCTTTTTGCGCCGCATCATTCCAACGAGTTTTATCATTTGATTCCTCTGGCGGCCGCATTGATCGCCACAGGTGCCGCCGGGGCGATTTCATGGAACCGCCCGGCCTGGCCGTATGTCACGGTATTGTGCTTTGGGCTGACCTTAATGATTGCCGATGTTTCAACCCTGCCTAGTATCAAAGCGCTGCAGGTCAGCCGGGAAGCCGGCCAGCAACTGCGGCGATTGCGGGCGGAGGGCTTTGAATTGGGGGCGGTGGGATATACCGAACCGAGCCTGGTTTTCTATGCGCGGGGCCACATTGACTTATTTTCCAGTCCGCAGGCGGTGCTGCAAAAAGTGCCGTTTAATACGACAGGCTCGGAAAGGCGAGTGATCCATCAGCGATATTGCATTGTGGCCGATCGCCGTGATATGAATTACTTTAAACAGCATCACATTCAGTATTACGTATGGGATTGGTTTACTGGCTTAAAGATGGCAAAAGGGCGGCCCGTGCGCATTACCCTTCTGACGAACGTGAACCCCTGGCCTAAAACCCGGGCCGCAAGCAGGCCGGCAACCAGCCGGTAGCCATTGGCAATTTCCCGCCTACAATAAAAAGTGTGATCGGCAGGTAAAAGACGCTGTTGCCTGTGCCGGATAAAATTGTGAACAGCCAGAGCGTTTAATTTCAGGAGGTATCATGATGGATAAAACCAGTACCGCGACACCGCCCAATGTTCCCCCGCATAATCGTTTAGGAATTAATTACCGTGCCGTACCGCCGAGGAAAATTCCCGGATTAATCATTGACGCCCATACCCATACGCGCGAGCCGGCGCTGACGCGGGAATTTCTTCGCGCTGCCGATGCCTACGGTATTGGAAAAATCTGGACCATGGCCCCATTAGAGGATGTGGAGGCTCTGCGCGAAGCATTTCTCGGCAGATTTGAATTCATCGCCATTCCCAAATGGCAGAATCTCAGTGCCGGTGAAGAGTTTGTAAAGGAATGGCGGCACCGGATTGACGAATTCCATAAGCGCGGTTCGCGCTTAATTAAATTTCACAATGCCCCCGGCACCCAGAAACGCATGGGCATGAATCTCGATCATCCGGAAATGCAAAGCATCATGCGGCAGGCGTATGATCTGGGCTATCATTTCATGACCCATGTGGGGGATCCTAAGGCCTGGTTCGGCGAGGGAAAAAAATATGATCCGAAGGATGGCCACAAAAGTTTTATTGAGCAGTTTGCCATGCTTGACCGCATGCTGGAAAAATACCCTGATCGTGTACATCTTGGCGCGCATATCGGCGGAAGCCTGGAGGAATTGGGGCACCTGCAGATTCGTCTCGACCGATTTCCTCATTACATCGTGGATTCCAGCGCCACCAAATGGATCGTTCGCGGTATTGCACAGCAGCCGCTGGAGCCGGTGCGGGAATTCTTTATCCGCAATCAGGACCGCATCGTGTTCGGCAGTGATCTGGTAGTTGGCGAAAAATATGATTTCGACCATTACGCCAGTCGTTATTGGGTGCATCAGCAGCAGTGGGAAACCGATTATTACGGAGAATCTCCCATTGAAGACCCGGATGCCGATAACGGTATTCCACAACTGCACGGCCTGAATTTGCCCGCCGAGGTGCTGGAAAAGCTTTACCGCACCAACGCTGAAAAATGGCTTTTTGGAAAGGTGTTGGGAAAGCCGCACGTATCAGCCGCCGCCTCGTAATCTTTCTCGATTGTTTGCTCGTTGGACACTGATGGGTACAATGCATGCAGCAGTAGTGTGTTGATGCGCTTGGCACCTGGGCATGGATGGACAACGAAGCGACGGGTATTAAGATTTCCGTCTTGGAACTCTCAGTACGCAAGCCACGCGGAAAAAAGCCGTAGCTTGAATAATATTCTTAACGCAACGAGAAAAAGCTGTAGTACCGCCGGATGACGAGGTGATTCTTATGGCTCGAGTAGTTGTACTGGGTGCCGGAATTGCGGGACACACTGCCGCGTTGTTTTTGCGGCGTAGATTGCCGATCTCGCATCACGTCATTGTGGTGTCGCCTAAAGATATTTACAACTGGATACCATCGAATATCTGGGTGGGCGTGGGGGCCATGAAATCCAGCGAAGTGGTTGTGCCGTTACGGCCGGTGTATCAGCGGATGGGCATTGAATTTATTCAGGGTAAAGCGGCGGAGCTATATCCGGATGGCTCCGACGCAAATGGCCACTCCGAACCGTACGTGGCGGTGGAACTTACCGCCGGTGAACAAAAGGGAACTAAGCAACAGGTCGCATACGATTATCTAATCAACGCCACTGGCCCCAAGCTGAATTTTGCGGCCACCGCCGGACTGGGGCCGGAGGCTTTTACGCAATCCGTATGTACCAATGAACATGCGGAGAAAGCGTCATCCGCCTTTTTGGCGTGCATTGCGGAGATGAAAAAAGGGGTCCGGAAAACGCTGGTCATCGGCACGGGGCACGGCCTGTGTACGTGTGAAGGTGCCGCCTTTGAGTATGTGCTGAATGTGGAATTTGAACTTAGACGCCATGGTGTACGGGATAAGGCTACCATTGTGTTCATAACCAATGAAGCGCAACTGGGCGATTTTGGTGTCGATGGGATGTATTTTAAGCGGGGCGGGTATGTGGTTCATAGCTCCACTTTTGCCGAATCCCTTTTCGTGGAGCGCGGTATCCAATGGATTTCCGGCGCGCATGTACAAAAAATTGA
>DAHVEJ010000065.1 GCA_027313145.1 Phycisphaerales bacterium
ATGGATGAAACCCCTTGGCGAATTAATGGGATCAACCAATGGCTATGGACGCTCTTGGATGACCGCCATACGCTGTTCCATGTGGATAAAAGCCGGGGGCAGAAGGTCGTGGAGAAATTACTGGGAGAAGTTTTTGGCGGCGTACTGGTAAGCGACTTTTATTGTGGATATTCAAAACTCTCGTCCCGGAAACAGAAATGTCTGGTACATTTACTACGGGAACTCAGAGAAACAGGTATAAAAAGCCGGGCCTTTGCCAAGGGATCATTCTGTCGAAGGCTTAAGCGTCTGCTCAAGGAGATGCTGTTACTCAAGAAGAACAAGCCGGATATGGAAGCTCAAGCGTATCAGCGTCGGGGCAAGCAGATGGAAGGACGGCTCAAGGAACTGGCCCAACAGCGGTGGGAAGAACCCCATGCGGATCGCCTGGCCGCACGGTTGCGGAAACATGAAAAGGAATTGAC
Source organism: Phycisphaerales bacterium (assembly GCA_027313145.1). Classification (GTDB taxonomy): domain Bacteria; phylum Planctomycetota; class Phycisphaerae; order WQYP01; family WQYP01; genus JAMDCX01. The sequence continues at coordinate 465 of DAHVEJ010000065.1, forward strand.
GGTCTTTCTCTGGGAAGATGCGGTAGACGGGACCAACAATGCGGCGGAACGGGCGTTACGGCCGGCGGTGGTGATGCGGAAGATCACCGGCGGCAGCCGCAGCGAACGGGGAGCCAGAGCGACCGCGATCCTCATGTCGGTGCTACGCACGGCCCGCCAGCAGAACCGCCCTCTATTTGAAACGATCAAGACGCTTCTCATGAACGCCTGGGCCGGTAAAAATCCCGGCCTGCTTACCGATGTTCTGGTCGACTCCTCCTGAACTTGCCCGCCGGAGCCGCGGAGCGGTAAACAGTTACGGTAGGTCTTCTGTCCCGCCAGTCGGATGACATAATGGTGATATCGCCCGTCGCCGAAGATCGGGAAAGCCACGCGGGATGGCAATGAAAAGTGGGCCTGATGAAGGCTGCGCCACCCTAGCATGCCGGATTTTTCTGTTGTCTTAAACGCGGCGTCCATATACAGCACGGGAGCTTTTGCCGCCTGCCAGAAGCAGGACGGGCTGATGAGGCGCGAATCAGGACCTGCCAGAGAGACGTTCAAACATCCCTTGATCGGCCAGGACGTGTCATGGGCGTGGGCATACACCCAGTGTTGGCGATCGCGGGTAAATTTCCATTGCGGCAGACCAGCGCGCGGCACCTGTTGGTATACCTAGTGCTCTGTCTGATTGATCCGACGATTAACACATAGTGATATTTATACACAATATTGTGATCAAGGATTTCTTTAAAATTGTGAGCGATGTATCCCGTGGGCGGGACCGCCGATGCCGTGGACCGTACCGAAAAATCCTCCGGAGAATGTATAGTCGTTGGGTGCCCAGATTCCCAGACCGAAGCCCGAATTATCCACCAGCGCGGCCCAGTTTTCTGTGGGACTAAATGAAACCCATGGGTTGCCCTTCCGTTCCATTTGCTTCTGGGATTCAATTTGGATACTATAATTCTTATATAGGAATGTAGCGTTATGATTGATGTTGAAAATCCTAAAATTGTTGAGCGTGTGGCGGAGCGATTTCGTGCACTGGCGGATGAAAATCGCATTCGACTCTTAGCTCGGCTGGCACGGTCGCCCGCGAATGTGCGAACGTTAACCCAGGAGTTGGGAATAAGCCAGGCGGCGGCTTCAAAACATTTATCGGTTCTTCGCAGAGCCGGGCTGGTAAATTTTGAAAGTAAAGGCCCGCAAAGTATATATAAAATTACCGATCCCAGCGTGCACGAGCTGTGCAACATTGTCTGCCGGGGCGTGCTGGAATTTGTCCGGCTACAGGCTGCCCAAGTCGCGGAATCGCCGATGCCTTAACTTCCGCAAGGTACCGCACCAGTTAACACACTTTTGGCAACGGTCGCACGTTGGCGATTGACACGCATGATGCGATTCGAGGTGGTCGGAGAAAAATTTCCGGTGCCATTTTACGTCCTGCCGTGGTATCCGTACTATAATTCGGTTTTACGGAAGCCGCTTATGCTCAAATTGCGTCTGATCTATGGCCTGCTGTTCGGGGCCTTGCTGTTGACGATGTTCTATTTTGATCAGGCGCTGTCTGCGGGTTGGCCGGGGCGAACCATGTCTTTTCCGCCCGGCACGCTGATGGTGTTAAGTTTAATCGGGATTATTCCACTGGCCACAGCGGAAATGCGGCGATTGCTGAAGTCCGAGGGGGTGGCAATTTCCATGCGCGTCTGCGTGACGGCATCCCTGCTGTGCATGATCTGGCCATGGCTGGAGCAGTTGTCGCAGACGCTGTTGGATCATCCCAACGGTGCCAGTCCGATTGCGGTGCGTGTGGCAATGTGGTTTCATACCGTTAAACCCCATTATTTAGTGCCCACGGTCTTAGCCTTGGGTCTGGTGGCGGCGGTGGTCATGTACAGCCGAAATCAGAAAATTGACGGAGCCATGGCGTCCGCCGGCGGGTCCCTGTTGGCCATTGTGTATTTGGGGGTCATGCCGGGATTTTTCTTGCCCATTCGACTGACCCATTCCGCGGGCATGGTGGTCTCCATTCTGCTGATGGTAAAAGGGGCGGATATGGGAGCTTACGGCATGGGCCGGTGGCTGGGAAAACACAAATTAATCGCGTGGCTTTCACCCGGGAAAACATGGGAAGGCTTTGTCGGTGGCCTGGCGGCGGCGGGTCTCATCGGGGCGTTGCTTTCGCATTTTTCCCCGGAGTTCGCGTGGTGGGAAGGCTTGCTGGGGGGCCTGGTGCTGGGTGCGGCGGGGCAAATGGGTGATTTGCTGGAAAGCCTGCTGAAACGGGATGCAGGCGTAAAGGATTCCGGCCTTGTGCCTGGATTTGGCGGCGTATTGGATATGCTGGACTCGGCGCTTTTTGCCGCTCCCTTGGCATACTGGATGTTAAAATTGGTGCATGGCTGAGAAACTATCGGAAGTGTCGCGCCATCAGGAGTTGCCGATGCAGACGCAACAATCAAGCAGCGAATTGCGATCCGAGAATTGCCACGGCCACGCGAGCTATGGCCGAAATATAGCGCCTGTCGCCCGTCATTGGATGCCATACTTTCTGGCGCTGGTCGTTATGGTCGGGTCCATGTGCAGCAGCAGTTCACGGGGAAAAGCCGCTACCACCCCCGACACTTCGCCGCCAACGTCCACAGCACAGCAAAGGCAGGTAGCACGGACGGTGGGGGCTTTGGCATCGGATAAATGGCGCACACGGCGACAAGCGCAGCGCCGTTTACTTTCCACAAAAGGCTTTATTTTGCCTCAACTGGCGGCGGCGATGGCAAAAACCAAAAATCCGGAACAGCGCAATCGGCTGCTGCGGATTTGCATGCAATTGTATCTGCGGCAGTTTAATTGGCTGCATCATGGCAACGCGTTTATAGGCGTGGAATTCATCACCGATCCGCTTGAATTAAGAAAGCACGGAAAGCCGCAGTGGATTCCCGCGGTGGCGGTCGTGCGGACCGTGCCCGGGTTTCCCGGCGGCTTATATCTGCGCGAGAACGATCTGATCATGGGAATTAACGGCCACAAAATTCCGGCGTACAACACAGCCACAGCCTTCCGCGCGGAAATTCAGAAGCATCCACCCGGCAGCCGGATAACTCTGCTATTGCTGCGCGACGGCAAACTGATAAGAGTTAGCCTGAAACTCACGGGTATTCCGAACGACCCATTGGCCGGACAGGAACTTTTGAATCAGCGGAATCTCATCGTGCAGCACCTGATCGCCAAATATCTCCCGTCCACTTTCCTGAGCTTAACCGCCGTGCCACACATGGATAGCTCAATGCGGCAGCGTTGAGTTGCATGCGGAATGGAGCCTGATGAATCTATGCGACCGGCTGGTACGGCGCACGGCGTAGCCATTGGCCGTTCATCAAACCGCTGACATTGCGCCGGGCGTTACATCAACGGCTTGTACGGCACGCTCACCGAGTCAAGATTTATTTTACCGGTGTTATTGTCATCGCACCGCAGCATGATGGTGTTGTTGCCGGCCGCCAGAGGCAGATACATGGCGATATTTTGCCACGTATCCCAGCTTGCGGTAGACGGAATACTTAGTTCCCCGGCCATTATGCCGTTGACATACACATTCATGGTTTTAATGGTGTTCAGATCGGCATTGGCCACGCGGAAAACCACACGGTAGCGCCCCGCTGCGTGTCGCCGCAGATAATAGCTGGCTCCCGTGCCCATTGACGCAAAACCCGCGATAAATCCGCCAGCGGTATAGCCGGTATGATTGGTCATAATTGCGGGCCGCAAACTCGGGGATGGGCCGAACAGGTGCGTATCGCTATACATAGGATTGCTGGTTTTTAGCGGAACCGTCGGTGGCGTGGGGCCGAAGATCGATGCGTCCTGGGAATCGAGAATTTCCATCTCTTTGCGGATACTTTGTGTTCCACGCAGATGGACGGTCACCTTTTGGCCGGCGGGAATTTTTATCAGCGTCACCGGGCCGATGACATCCACATCCGTGTGCCAGCCACCGGCTGCATGGGAAAGTGCGTAGCGATTTTCAACCGCTTTAAGGGCTTGGCCATTGACCATAACCGTGCCGGCGGCATGGCCATGGACGCGCAGGACAAAATGTTTGACCGTTGAACTGTATGCACCGGTGTTGGCTGCAAGGTGAACATCGGCACCGTCATGATGGCTCTGCGCCGTAATGGCTTGGCGATGGAATTGTCCATGTTGATAATCGTAGGAATCGCCATCATCATCGTAAAATTCGCCCTGGCTTTGTTGGGCAGCCGGATAAATATCCAGATAAATCATTTCCGGTTTGGCGGTATGGATGGCTTTTACCGGATCGGCCGCCGGGATAATGGCCCCGTTTCGGATAAACAGCGGCCAATCCATCCAGGAGTCCTGGTTAAGCTGGTAATGAATCCATTTACCGCCGATGAGTCGATCACCACGGAAATAATCAATCCAGTCGCCGGGCGGAAGATAGAGCCGCCGGGTGGTGGATTCGTCTTTGCCGGAACCCATTTTTTCCACCACAGGTGCCGCCATCATTGATGGACCGAACATCCACTGATCGGTTATCGCCGCCACGTTGGGATCTTTGGGATAATCAAAAGTTAATGGCCGCACGATGCCCACGCCCGTCTGCGTGCAGGCGGCGTGTTCCAGGGCGTAGACGTAGAAGAACCAGCTATAGCGCTGCCGAATGGCCTGCTTGACGGTTTCACACGCCTGATCGCCAAATACCCATGGCTGTCGGCGTTCACCGAGCGTGCAATGGGTACGCAAGGTGGGGCATACTGCTGTGAACTGGAACCAGCGGGTATAGCATTCCGGGGTGGGGTGGCCATTAAAGCCACCGGTATCCTGCGCCCAGCGCATCTGTCCAAGGTTAATAGTATTAATCATGGCCAGTGTTTGCAGGCGCATAACCTCAAAGCCGGTATTGATATCCCCCGACCAGGTGGCATACGCGTAGCGTTGCGACCCCAGATAGAAATTGCGGTTAATGGACCACACGCGGTTGCGTGGCCGGTCCTGCCGCTGGCCATCATATAAAGCCTGCTGCATGTGCAAAAATTCAAAGTTGCCCATGTTGCCGTAATCAGCTTCATCGTTCCAGAAGCCCACAATGCCATGCTGCATGCACTGATGCGTCCAGGTGGCGTGCCAATACCATTGCCGACAGATGGGTTTATAGAAATCGACATCCAGAGACATGAGATGGGAGAAATAATCCGCGAAGGGTTTTTCACCCGGCAGATAAATGTCCAGCTTTTTGGCCGTGGCCCCTTGCGTGGTCATGGGAGCAATTTTGCCCTTCACGGTACTAATGATAATGCGGGGCTTCATGATACCGGTGATCTTACATTCCAGTTCACGGGTCCAATTAATCAGGGCGTCAGGGTTATCCGGCGTGTAAAGCGCCTGCGAATATTTCACAGGATTCCAGCGAAATTCACCGTAATGGCTGGCACCCCAGTCTTTCCAGTCAAAATCCAGCGTAAAATTATCTATCGGAATGTCCAAGGCACGGTATGTTTCCAGATATCCGCGCAAAAGTTCCTGATTGGTACCCCACTGGGAATTGGTAAAGCCGTAGGCCCACTTCGGAAAAAGCGGCATTTTCCCGCTGGCCAAAGCCAGGCCCTGGAAAATGTCATACGGGGAACCGACAAAAATAAATACCGTCAGGCTGTTAGGCCGGAAGTAATTGCGGCCATAGTTATCCGCCTTGGGATCGCCGTAGTAAAAGCCGATATCATTTGCGCCGATATGGAAATATCCACCATCGGAATCTACCAGAATGCCGTAGCCATCAGTGGTCCAGGTAAAGGGTGCCCCGCCGCCGCCTTCGACCGAGGCTTCAACTTTGTAGGTATCATTGGCAACGCCGGCACCGTCTCTAAGCACGGGAAGGATATTTTTAGACCAACATGCGGAATTGCGAATGCCGTAAAACTTGGCGTGGCTGTTGCGCCGAAAGGAAAAGCCCGTCTGGGCCTGATCTTTAGGATCAACATGCAAAGATTCCGTCGCAGTTTGCTGCAAAAGTACGTGGCCGTGGGAATCTAATATTGTCAGTCGGCACGGGTTGCGACTGATATGCAATGCAAAGCCACTGGTAACCATGCGAATGACATCGCCCGTGGTATCCACCTTGGCCGCCGGATCGCCCGGGAAAACGGCCTTGGGGTCCAGCACCGGGGTGTGGGGATCGCTTTTACCATCGGCAAGCAGATCCAACCGCAACATGTGGGGCGAAAGTGGCTGCACGCGCAGCACATCGTTACCAATGGCAAGTTTCAGCCCGCCCGCCTCGGTGGCCGCACTGGAAACCGCTCCCAGGGAAGGGGGTGTTGGATTATCGGCATTGGCTTGGGCGGAAACCGCCGTGGTAAGTGCCGCAATTGCTGACATTTTGAGAAAATTACGCCGATCCTGCATGGATAAAACTCCAATTCAATTTTGTATGTAGGCGGCAGAACGTAGTTTTACCGGCAAACAGGGATTTGTCAAATCAGCCGCTGAGGATTTGGGAATTTGGGAGCCGACCTTGACATGCGGCAGATGCGTGGGGGACAATCAATTTTTCAATCGCGGGAGTTTGGCTATGGCGTTGCGGCATTTGTTCTGCATGGCGGTCGTACTGATGTTGTTTTGTTGCCGGGCAGGCTTAGCCGCAGTTCCGGTGCCGGGTGTGTCGTCCCGAACGCGCCCGCAGCTTTGGCTTTATTATTCCACGAATCTGCTGGTGCCTGGAAATGTTGCCCGTTTAGAACGCACATGGCGGCGGGCGGCAAAATATGGTTATACCCACGTCCTGTTATCCGACAGCAAGCTGGCGCGACTGAACGATCTGGGTGATATTCGCAAGACGTATATGGCTCATTTGAAGGCGGTTGAAACGCTGGCTGCACACCTTAAGCTGGAAATTGTTCCGGGGGTTTTTCAAATCGGGTACTCCAATGATCTGCTGTTTGAAAATCCGGCTTTGGCGGCAGGTTTACCGGTTCGTAACGTGAAATTTATCGTCCACAATAACGTGGCTAAGCCGGTGCTGGAATGGCTGGTGCGCCCGGCGTCTGCGCCTTCGTGGAAAGACAACAACGTGCAATTAAATGGTTCCACCGCCACGATACACAATAATACCGGCAACAGCCGCCTGGTCTTTTCCATAGCGGTTAAGCCGTTCCATGTGTATCACATACGGGTCTGGATTCGCACCACTGCGTATAGTGGATCGCCGCACATTCGCGTGCTGACTAAAAAGGATCGGGAATTGCAGTATGAACATGTGCGCGTGCAGGCCACGCAGCCGTGGCGGCGTTATGACGTGGTCTTTGATTCCTTGCGGCATCGGCATGTCGCGGTTTACTTTGGTGTGTGGGCTGGTGCGCAGGGCGAATTACAGTGGAAGCGTTGGAGCGTGCGCACCGCGGGCCTGGTCAATGTGCTAAGCCGACCGGGTGCGCCGACGGTTGTATCCGGGTATCGCAGTGGTATTGACTACGCTCCAATTCGCGATCCGCTTCTGGGAAATCAGCCCTACGCAGGCGAATATCAGGCGTGGCATAACGCACCGGTCATTGATTTTCTGCATCCGGTACCCAATGGGAAAATCATCCACGTGTCCTGGTTTTATCCGCCGATATTTTACAACGGCCAGGTCAGCATCAGCTTGAAGTCCCGCCAGACCCGCCACTTGCTGCGGCGACAAATCATGGCAATTGGCGCAGCGCTGCATCCGCAGGCGTATATGATGAGCTTTGATGAGATTCGTGTAATGGACTGGGGCGACTCCGGTCCGCCCGGTATGTCACCCGGCCAAGAATTGGCCGCATGCGCCCACTTCTGCACCGGGCTGCTGGGCCATGCCCGCCCCTACGTCTGGAGTGATATGTTTGATCCCTATCACAATGCCCGTGCCCATTACTTTCTCGTGCATGGAAGCCTCGAAGGATCGTGGCATGGCTTGGACAAGCAAGTGGTTATCGTCAACTGGAATTTCCAGCACCGGCAAAAATCTCTGCACTTTTTCTCCTCGCATGGGTACCAGCAGATCATCGCAGGGTATTACGATGGACCATTGAAAAATCTGCGACTCTGGATGACAGCGGCGAGAAAAGTACCGGGTGTGCGCGGCTACATGTACACGACCTGGCGCGGCGACTATCAAAAGCTCAAACGCTTTGCTCACATCGTGAATTCATATCACCAGTAATCGGCAAAACCAGATCCCACAAGCCACTGATTGCCGTTTTGCGTTCAGTCTGTGCCGCCCGCGCTTCGGGCAATCCAGGGTGCTACATAGCGGCGAATATACTGCGTGGAAGCTGAAAATCCGTGTGTTCCCCAATGATTACAATCATCGACGAGTGCCGGCCTCCAGATATCCTGATGTACTTTTGCATAAAGATTCTCCGTGTCACATAGTTTCGCGGGCGGTTGGAAGCCAACAAAACCGCAGGAGACCTGCGGCTTACGGTCACTGGTGCCAAATAAGCATGTTCCAATTCCCAAGACGATCCAGTCACGCGGTGAATAAAAATTATAAATTCCTTTATGCAGCCGCCGCAGGGCCGGACGTAAATCATAAGTGCTTGAAATAGCTCCGCCGAGAAAGACCAAGCCGTCAATACCGCGATCAGGCGGAAGCATTTCAACCGCAAAAATTGCCGGCCCGGCGCCGCCGCTGTTGGCAACAATATGCACCGGGCGGCCCGGATATTGATCCTGATAGCATTGAATGATGCGTGCCAGCTCGGCGGCCTTAGCGCGATTTCTTCGCAGCCAGATTAAATTAGGAATGTACCCTTCGGGAAATGGGATGCCCCAGTAAAATATCTGCACCGCACCGGGCACCGCACCCACCAAGCCATCGACCATGCCCTGGGCAAATGGACCGGCGGCCTCGATACCCGGCAGTATCAGCGTAAGTCCATGCTCCAATTCGGCGGTGCCGGCGGCGGATTGCCGGAAAAAAGGGCGTCCATACAACCGCTCCAGCAGCAAGCGGAAAAACTCACCCCGGGCTTGCCTGATATGGGCCACCTTCCAGCGCTTTTGGAGAGACCGCTTGTTTCGTCTGGCGGCGCGATTGGTAATCGCTTGGCAGTTACCGTTTTCCATTGGATATCCTTTATTCCGCCTTTGTTGCCGTCTCGGAACCGGACGTACTGTGCCGACAACGTCCATGCGCTATGGTAGGCCGCAGTAGCGCGGAAGTCAGTTACCGTAGGCCATCACACGCTGCCCTTCGGGCGCGGAAATCACCGCGCGACGCCGGCCCCGAAAAAATGCCCGCCGGCGAATCTCTGTGCATTCCGCGCTGTATAACCGCTCGCCCAGCCAATAAAGCCCTTCCCGCAACTGCGCCGGAGACATAAGCCGGGGCTGGAAGTTCACATCAAATAATGTGCATAAATCCCATCGTCCCGGCTGCAAGATCCGCCGCTGTTGGACAAGCCGATGATATAAGGGGGTGCCGGGGAAGGCCGTCAGAACGGTAATCTGGACTTCAAATAACGGCACATCCATGGCGAAATCCAGTACCTGCTGGAATATTTCCGGTGTGTGGGTGTCAAGCCCCAGAATGAAGCATCCGTTGACCGTAATACCGTGCCCCTGAATGGTGCGCAGGGCTTGTCTGTATTTTTCCGCCCAGAGAGCCTTGATATTGCCCCGCATTTCAATGCCCCCAAGTTCAGCCGATGCGGGGCTTTCCAGTCCCACCAAAATCTGCCGGCAGCCCGCGCGTCGCATGGCATCCAGCAGGATGCCGTCCTGGGCGACGGAGATGTCCGTTTCCGTAAACCATTTAATCCTTAAGGGTGTCAAGGCGCGGCATAATTCCCGTGACCACGCTTTGTCCACAAATGTATTATCGTCCGCAAATTCGATAAAGGCCTGTTTCTGTACGCGTTGAACAGCGCGAATATCACGTACAACAGTATCGATCGGACGCTTGCGATAGCGCTGGGAAAGCATCACCGTGGAGGCGCAAAAATCACAGCGCCAGGGACACCCACGTGAAGTCTGTACCGTGAAGCGATTATAGGTGCGGGCGTCCAGCAAGTCGTACCGGGGGATGGGCAAAGTTTCCATAAGTACGGGCGGGAAATCGGCGGCCCGGAAAATGCGGGGCCTCTGGCGGGCTTCCGCGGCCGCGACAACCGCAGGCCATACCGATTCGCCCTCGCCCACCACGACATAATCGGCATGGTCCGCGGCTTCATCCGGGCAAACGCTGACATGCAATCCTCCCATCGCCACTTTAACGCCCGCCGCACGCAGGCGATCAGCGATGTTGTAGGCCTCAAATACCTGGGCGGAAAATGTGCTGATCACCACAAGGTCGCAGCGGTAAAGCTCGGACGGCTCTTTGTGGTCCGATTCCGCTTCAAAATATCGCAAGTCATGTCCTTCCGGCGTGCAGGCCGCCAACAAAAGCAGCCCCAAACTCGGTAGCGACGCAACGACCTTGCTGCGCTGCACAAACCCCGGCAACGTCAGACCGAGTTCCAGAAGTTTCGGATCGTGCGCACGCACACCGCTCATGGCCAAAAAGCCGATTTTCATAACGAACTCCAAAATACCAATACACATGTCAATGCCAATGCCAACACCGGAAAGGCAAATAAAAACGTCCATTTGGCGCGCCATGCGGTCAGCAGGCATACCAGTGGCATGGTTACAGAGCTGAAAACTAACGCTGCCGAGATTATGGCGTTCAACGGTATTGTCGGATGTGGGCCGACCGCATAAATAAGATTCAACATGCCAAGGGCCATAAATGCGATGTGTCCAAGCCGGACCAGTCGCCGGGGCCACGCGTCATAGCCCCCGAGAAAATCTTTCCGATGGAAAAACAGACCCAGCAACGCACCGCTGATAATTCCCAGCAGTATCAATGCCCAGCCCAGTGTCCAATTGCAATTTACAAGCATCATGCGTACTACTCCTGCGGCCCGGGCTAACGACTCAGGGTGAAGCCGCGGAAAGAGTAATTCAAATGTCATGCCAGGCTGTAATGATAGGATGTAAGTAATTATATATAAGCAAGTTATGATAAAATCAGTGCAAGATTCGCTTTGGAATAATTCACCCAAGTATAGGCATTTTATGTTCTATTGATGTACAATGATTGTATAGTGCCTGTGGAGTCTGGAAGCTGTGGTCATGGCCTTTTTAAATTCCGACGAACTTCCCCTGGCCCGTGCCATTTCGCAACTGATTTTCTGCAATCCATTTGTGCCGCAGCGCATGGAATTCGAGCGCGCGGTCCTTGGCGATGATTATGTTGCTTCGGATACTTCCTGGAATTTCCCCACCACCGGGCAGGTTGAACGCCCGAACGAAACACGCACACGGGAAAAAGTGTCGGCATTTGTTGCCACGCTGCGCCGTCGGATGGCGGGCAACGCCGCGCCGAGTTTACAGGAATGGCGGCTGTATCAGGATGCCGTGGTGCATTACCTCTATTATGCCCTGGAAGGTGATTTCTACCGAACATTGGCGGACAGCAAAAGCAGTCCGGGTTATGCCGCCCTGTACGCCCGTTACCTGGAGTTATTCCATGACCTTCTCGAAAAGCCGGCGGCGGGGCGCGCGTGTCACTATCGCGCGGAACATTTATTTGCCTGCTGTTATCAGGTCACGCGCGCGTTTCAGGGAATTTACCGTTCCATTATCGGGTTTTCGCCGTGTATGATTGATCTGCGGGCCAAGGTTTGGCAGTCCATTTTCACCCATAACATGCGCCTTTACCAACTGGAGCTGTACGACAAAATGGGTGACATCGCCACGCTGATCATCGGACCGTCCGGCACCGGCAAGGAACGCGTGGCGCAGGCCATTGCGCAAGCGCGATACCTGCCGTTTAACGCCGCGACAAAACGTTTTGCCGATGTGCCGGAGAATTTATTTTCCACCACTGTGCTCTCCGCGTTATCACCGCATTTGATTGAATCGGAACTTTTCGGCCACGCCCGCGGTTCATTTACCGGCGCGCTGGGCGACCGCAAGGGCCGCCTGGAGTCGTGCCCACCGCACGGGTCATTATTTCTTGATGAAATCGGCGACGCGGATGAGCAGATTCAGGTAAAGTTGTTACGCGTGCTGCAATACCGCATCTTCGAACGCGTAGGCGAAAGTGTGCCGCGCACGTTCCGCGGCAAAATTATCGCCGCCACCAATCATGATCTGGCCCGCGACATGCACAGCGGCAAATTCCGCCAGGACTTTTATTTTCGCCTCTGTTCCGATGTCATTGTCACGCCATCGCTTCGACAGCAGATTCTCGAAGCCCCGGAAGATGTGGACAATCTAATCAATTTTATAACTCAGCGATTCATCCCGGGCGAACACGACCGCCGGAAGCTCAACGCGGACGTCAAATTATGGATCACCGGTCATCCCGATTATGCGTGGCCGGGAAATTTCCGGGAATTGGAGCAGTGCGTGAAAAATATTCTCGTGCGACGCAATTATCAGCCGCCGGAAGTATCGCCCGGTGATAACCCATCCCCCGATTTAACCCGGATTGGTGAGGGCGTAATGACCGAGCGGGAACTTTTGGACTTTTACACCAGACTGGTATACCAAAAAGTCGGCACCTATGAATCCGCCGCGCGAAGTCTGGGCATCGACCGGCGAACCGTGAAGGCTCGCGTTTCCCGCCCAGGGGACCCATCGCCCCGGCAATAACGCCATAAAAATTGAAAGAGGTATTACGCCATGACCGAGCCACATAAAAGTCATTCTTCCATAACACCGGAACGTTTGTCCAAAGCCGGGTCCCGCCGGCGATTTTTGCACACCGTTGGCTCTGCGGCATTATGGGGTGTGGCACAAGGTTCAACGGTGCACGCGATACAGGCCGCACCATCGGGAGCATCTGACGCAACGATCTCCTACGATCAGAAATTGCGACCACAGTTTCATTTTACCGCTCTTGCCGGGTGGATTAACGATCCCAACGGGCTGGTTTATGTCAATGGCATATACCATCTCTATTTTCAGTTTCTGCCCCATAATCTGCAGGGAAGTTCCGGCAACAAATACTGGGGACACGCTATCAGCCGGGATCTTGTGCGGTGGCACCAATTGCCAGTGGCGATCAGTCCTGACAAGTATGGGGGCATCTGGAGCGGCTCGGCCGCGGTGGATAGGCTCAATACGAGCGGTTTTAAGCGCGGCAACCAACCGCCGGTTGTTGCCATGTATACCGCCGCGGGTGGTTCATCCAAAATCTCTCAGGGCGAGCCGTTTACGCAATGTCTGGCTTACAGCAATGACGGTGGCTTTACGTTCACCAAGTATGCGCATAACCCGGTGTTGGGGCAGATAGTATCAGGTAATCGTGACCCCAAAATTATCTGGCATGCGCCCTCGCACCGGTGGATTATGCCGTTGTTTCTCAATGGGTCCCGGGGTTTTGCACTTTTCAATTCGCCGGATTTAAAACACTGGACCCAACTTCAGGAATTGCACTTCCCCCAAAGCCAGGAATGTCCAAACTTTTTTCCGCTGCCGCTGCACGGCAAGGCGGGTGAAGTAAGGTGGATATTTACCGGAGCTGACAGCCAATATCTCATCGGTCAGTTTGATGGTCGACGTTTTACACCGCAATCCGGACCTTTTGCCATGGACACGGGAAATAGCTTTTATGCCGCGCAGGTCTACAACAATATCCCCGTCAGGCAGAACCGAACCATCCAGATCGGATGGATGCGCGGTGGCTCATATCCCGGTATGCCATTTAATCAGCAGTTGAGCTTTCCCTGCGCACTGACTCTGCGTGACACGCCTGATGGTCTGCGCGTATGCCGGGAGCCGGTGCGTGACATTGAGCACCTCTGGCGGCAGGCCCATCATTTCGGCCCATTTACACTGAACCAACGACGGCATAATTTTCACGAAGTGACCGGCAATCAGTTGGATATTGAGGCGCAGATCCACGCAGGTACAGCCAAAGTGGTGGCGTTGGAAGTTGCGGGACAGATCATTGAAGTTCATTTTGCCGCACGGCAAATCAGTGCCCTGGGTGCCAAAGCATCCATGGTCGGTTTCACACCGACCAGCCCCTTGCGGTTAAGAATACTTGTCGACCGCACATCCATCGAAGTCTTTGCGCCGGATCATGCGGTTTCAATGAGTTCCTGCTATTTACCGCCAGCGGAAAAATCCGCATTGGCCTGCTACTGCCGAGGTGGCCAAGCGACCCTTGCATCCCTGGCCGTGCGTGAAGTCGCCTCAGCGTGGAAGGGTGCGTAAAGCGGCATTCGTGCGCAACTGCTTCCGGTATCTGGAGCCTTTGCGGCCAATGAAGCCTAAGTTTTGGGTGTGGCGAAGCACTGGACGCCCGGTACGCGCTAAGCGTCGGGCGGTTTCGTAAATCGGTTTTGCTGTGCACGGCCGTCTTGACCGGAAATATTGCCACGCCATGTGCACTGGACGATTGGGGGTTCGCTTTCGCGCCGGCGACTTGGCGGATAGAATTTTGCCATGCTTGCCCGTGTGACATTGCCGAATGGGGTTGTGGTTTACCAGTCGCGGATGTTGGCTGCCGTTGGGGTGGCACATGCCTTTTCCACGCGAATCGGTGGCGTTTCTCCAGCACCGTTTGATTCGTTGAATCTGGGCAATCCGCAAGGTGCGGTGCAGGATTCGGGGGACAACCTGCAGCGCAATTTTGCGATTCTGCTTTCCGCATTGGGCCTGTCAAACGTGCCGATGGCAACGGTGCAGCAGGTGCATGGATGCGAAGTGGCATTGCTTAGAGCGGAAGGTGAGGGGGAATACAGTGAAACTGCGCAGGCTGAAATACGGGATCGCTTTCAAGGCCAGACGCGGGCGGATGCCATCGTTTCCGATGTTACATCCGCGATGTTGGCGATTCGCATTGCTGATTGTGCACCGATTCTGTTGGCCTCGGATGACGGAAGAATCGTTGCGGCAATTCATGCGGGCTGGCGCGGGGTCGTTAGCGGCGTTGTCGCACGCAGCGTCGCGGAAATAAACACGCTGGGTATTACATCGGACAGAATTGTTGCGGCCATTGGGCCGACGATCGGTGTAAAACATTTTGAAGTTGGAGCTGAGGTGGCCCGGGAATTTCATACCGCCGGCCTCTCTGCGGCCATTGATACCATTGCCTATGCTAAGCCGCACATTAATCTCGTCGCCGCTATCAAACTGCAATTACAGCAATGCGGTGTTACCCACGTAGATGGTGGAAGCCTGTGCACCTATGCCAATGCCACCGATTTTTACTCCCATCGCCGAGATCATGGAACCACCGGTCGCATGGTGGCCATTATCCAGCCGGCAAGCGCGTAACAGCCCGCGACAAGCTCTCGGAAAATTTATTTTGCGCCCCATAGCTCAATGCGGCAGCGTTGAGTTCAACGCGGAAGGTCGTTCGATGACACGACGTTCCATCTCCCGTCGCCAACCGCCTGATAATTCCATTTATTTTGCATGGTCGGTTCCGCATCCCAACGCGGGGAAAATAACCATCTCAATGGGGCAGCGCCAAGTTGAAAAAAAAGGCCCGGGGTGATCCTCAACCCCGAGCCAGGCCTGCGTTGCTTAGTCAAGCGAGCTTTACCGCCGATCGCGGTGTCCCCAGCCATCGCGATCAAAACCCCCAACATGAAATCCGATATACGGACGGAAGAACGGGTGAAAGTAAGGATGGTAATAGGGGTGATAGAATACCCAAGGCCGGAAACATCCGGTAGAAAAATAAAGCGACGGCCCGTAGTTGTACTGTGGAGCGCAATACGCTGGTGGATAATAGCTTGGAGCGGGGTAATAGACCGGCGGTGGGCTGTAAACCACCGGTGGCGGAACATAATACGGGGGTGTGTACAGCACTGGTGGTGCGGGACTAAGCACTGGAGGTTGTGCGCCGGCTAAATTAGGAGCTTGAGCACCAGCCATGTTGGGTGCCTGCACATTGGCCATATTTGGAGCCTGAGCATAGGCCACTGGCGGAGCGCTATAGACCGGCGGTGGCGAATAGACTACCGGCGGCGGTACATAAACGGCGGGTGGCGGGCAATATACGGGAGGGGGAACGAAAATTGGCCGCGGGCAAAACACCGGCAAACTAATTCCAATACCAAAACCAATACCGACGCGTGCTTGCGCGGGTCGCGCGGCTGCCAATGATAACGCGGCAACGGCGGCGATTGTCAGAATTTTGGCAGTTTTAACGACTCGGGGGGAATTTTTATGGAGCAAATCGGTAAACATAATTTTGTACTCCTTATCCTTGCCCTTTGGGGCCATGCTCAGAAGATATAACGCTTAGCGAGCCATTTAGTTGTGCTCACCGCACTTATTTCCGGCTAAGAGATAGTTTACGCCTTGAAAATAATAAGTCAACAAAAAAAGCTGATTTTTTTGCGTTTTCGATTTTCACGTGCGTATATTTTATCATCAAGCTATTTTAATTCGCTTTTACGATATTTGCGGTCTGATAACCGTGAATCTGGCATTTTTGTTTGGATTTTTGATTTTTCATGGAGTAAAATGCTTTCGGTAGGCCAGAGAGAAATCACGCGATGGACGGGGTTTCAATTACTGTTCTGATCCTTCTGGAAGCGCGTGAAAAAGTTAACATTAGTGGGGCGTCCTTTAAGGCTTATTAAAGCCTGGTTGTACCGGGTAAGCTGTGTACCGAGCCACGGTACCGCTTGCTGTGAAAAGGAATTTGCGTTGCCGAGGTTGCCGGGCCTGTGTGTTGTACGGGCTGGCTTAAATCTTCGGCGTAATTTTGGAGATTGTCGCGTTTCGTCAG
Organism: Phycisphaerales bacterium; assembly: GCA_027313145.1. Taxonomy (GTDB): domain Bacteria; phylum Planctomycetota; class Phycisphaerae; order WQYP01; family WQYP01; genus JAMDCX01. Next base: position 17,230 of record DAHVEJ010000065.1, read on the forward strand.
GATGGCGTACGCACCTGAGAGTTTGGCCCAAGACAGGGTTGGACCAAGGATAACGTAAAGGGTTATCCGGCAAGGATGCAGTAGAGTCCCTATTGAGGAGATATTGCATGCGTCATTCAAGGACTTTAACACGAAGCGAGAATTGGGAATTGGCTGTTCTGCTAACCATCATGGTAGCAGTGCTGTTGACGGCGACCTTGGTATGGCGGCTAAGCCGCGTGCCGCACCTTTGGGCGGTAATGCCCCCGCGGGTGGCCATGGCCATCAGTAACACGCCCCGAGCCGCCCTTCCTGTCAATTATCCCGCATTGCACGCACCAGCGCCAGCGGCTCCTGTTGTTACGCAGGCCGCTATGGCGCGGCCTGAGATTCAACGCAAACCGATGATTCGCCGGCGTGCAATTGTCCGGCCGGTAATCCGGCACGTGGATTCCTACTGGTTCCACGGTCGGCGGTATGTGTATTTGAAAACCCTGATTTTGCGTGTCACCAGCTATGCGCCGGACCGCAAGTGCTGCTGGCCTTATGCCGGCACAACCACGGCTTCTGGAGCAAGTGTGTGGACCAATCACGGTCATCTGGTAGCGGCGGATACCAACTTAATTCCTTTTCATTGCATGGTGCGCGTCCCGGGATATGACTATGACCGACCGGTTCCGGTACTGGATCGGGGCGGCGCGATTCACGGCTACCGCCTGGACGTGCTGGCTCCGACCTTCTGGAGCGCGCAACACTGGGGCGTGAAGCTCTTGCGTGTAAAAATTTATCGCCCGGTTGCCAGATAGTGATTTTCCCGGCATAGTGGCGATGTGATCAAACGGCTGATTATCAATGCGGATGATTTCGGATTTTCCCAATCGGTAACGGATGGGATTGTTCATGCCCATCAATCCGGTATTCTCACAAGTACCACGTTGATGGCAACCATGCCGGATTGCCATCGGGCCATCGACTTGGCGCAAAGCAACCCGAATCTGGGCGTTGGGATTCATCTGTGTCTGACGCAGGGAACACCACGCTCTGGAAAACTCCGCACTATTACCAGCGGTAATAACGAATTCCCGCGAAAGGTCCCGCAACTTTTACAACGCATCAGTTTTAATCGCAAAGCCTTGGACGAAGCCCGCACGGAATGGGCCGCCCAAATTGAATATGTGCTGAACCGCGGTATGCGGCCCACGCACTTGGATTCGCATAAACATATTCATCATTGGCCCGCGCTGGGGCACATCGCCGCCGATCTGGCGAAGGAATATCACATTGCCAGTATTCGCTGCGCCGATGAAATTACCATCCATTCCAAGTTGAAGCTTTCGGCCGGATACCGGGCCTTGCGTTTCCTCGCCAGGAAATTAAAAGCCCAGAGTACCCCTTTGCGCACCACCGACTGGTTTTTCGGTCTAGCGGCCACGGGCAAATTCTCCGCGGAGGTTTGGTTGCGCCTGCTGGAGCAACTCCCCGAAGGCGCTGGGGAAGTGATGGTGCATCCCGGTTATGCCGCTGACCTGCCCAGCGGCAGCACACGCTTAACCGAGCAGCGCCGCATGGAATTGGACGCGTTATGCGATACGAACGTGCTTACCGCGGTGCACACTCTGGCGGCTAATAATAAAGTTCAGCGGATACATTTCGGGCAACTCTGAAACAAGGAATGGGCAATAGAATGGGTAAATCTCGTCTGGAAGCGTTTAGCGACGGCGTATTGGCCAATTATCATCACCATTATGGTCCTGGGTCTCAAGGTGCCTCTTCACGCCAGTCTGGAATCGCTATTGCCGGTTTTGCCGGTGTTTATGTGTTACATCCTGAGTTTTGTATACGTGGGCATTTATTGGAACAATCACCACCACATGCTCCATGCCACAAATGTTGTTAATGGCGCGGTGCTTTGGGCCAATTTACATCTGCTTTTCTGGCTCTCGCTTATCCCGTTTACGACCGCGTGGATGGGAGAGAACCATTTTGCTTCAGCACCGACCGCGTTGTATGGCTTGGTTCTGCTGATGGCGGCTGTGGCTTACCTGATTTTGCAGCGCGTGCTTATTCACGCTCAAGGCCCCGAATCTCTATTGGCCAAGGCACTTAAATCGGATACCAAAGGGCGGCTTTCGCCGATCCTTTATTTTTGCGCTATTCCCTGCGCATTCATCGAGCCATGGGTTGCCGGAGGTCTGTATGTGCTGGTAGCCATCCTCTGGATTATTCCGGACCGTCGGATTGAACGCGTACTTCAGGAAGGGCCGCGACACACCCGGTAGCTCATCACGCCGCCAACATCGCCGATCGGTCAAATGGCCTATGTGAATTTCCGTCCGCGTTCGCCGAATCCGAAAAACACGCGTTATCGGATATTTTCGACCCACATTGTTCCTATTTGCATGGGCTGATTTCGCAGACCGCCGCCCTACCGACGTAGGAGCCTGTCCGAGTAATGGCCGGGATGGCGATTACTCGGACAGGCTCCTAATGCGCGAAGCGAGGCGGGATCGGTTAATATTCCGCTGTGAAGAAAACTCTGGAAATTCTGGCGAGCGGCCCATTTACGATCGAACAGATTACCGTGCCTTACACGGAACACCTACCTCCCCCACCGAATATCGCCAGACGCGTTGACCGGCGATGGGCAGAGT
>DAHVEJ010000066.1 GCA_027313145.1 Phycisphaerales bacterium
TGCCCTTTCCGCGACGCGGCGGCACATTAAATGTGCCGGCTAACATCACGCATGAGGTCGCCCGGAAAAATTGCCACGCCCGCGGGAACGGATGCAGGGCTGGCCACCGCGCTTGTCCGGCTCGCCCGTGATAATGTTCCTGTAATCCATAACTCTAATCCTATCGGGTGACTTTTAGTGGTTCGACCCAGTGTGTGCTTCAGGAACTTATCTGAGTCATGGCCAAGATCGCAATTACCTGGACAAGGCGGGAGTGGCATTCCGGCGCTTCGCGCTACGACCAGAAAACATTAATCAATGCGACATCGGCAGTGATATCTGCAACTATTGGATTTTCGGTGCGTGAGTGCCTATGATGCTTTCGTGGGTGCAATATAGCGGCGTCTGTTTTTATGGGGTGTGGCCAATGAATGCGCAACGGGTAATTGGGGTTATCTCGCTTTTGGCAATCGGGGGCTTAATAGGAGGCTGTGCTTCCGTTTGAATGCCAAAACCGGCAAGCTTGAGGGCCTGCGGATGGTGCGAATGCTTAAAGAGCATCCGGGCCATAAACACAAAGGCATGATGAAGTGGAAGCCTGATAACCGGCCGGGTCATCCTGCGTCGCCGGGATCTGGAACGGCGGATAATTCCGCGAAATAAAGGGGAGTTGAGCGCATGGCCGCCTATCCCGGCCCCTGGTCGTGCATGCAACCGGTGCATGCAAACGATGGCGGGAAGGCAAAGGCGGCGATATGCTCAATATTTATGAAATTGTGGAACTGGTTAACGCGATGGGGCGTTGGGCACAATCTCGGTGCGCGGGGCGAAGCTCTGGCCGCAGAACATTTGCGACGCGAACTGGATATGAAAATTCTGGCGCGTAACGTGCATTGCCGCGGTGGTGAACTGGATATCATTGCGTTGGATGCCGATGACTTGGTGTTTGTGGAAGTGCGTACGCGGTCCAGCGAGGAATTCACCACGCCCGAAGCCACGGTGACCAAGCAAAAAAAACAATTCCTGACTCGTGCGGCGTATCAGTTCATGCAGCGCAAAAGACTCAACCGCTGGAACCCGCGCTTTGACGTGGTGGCCATTGTCTGGCCCGAGGGCGGCAAACCCATTATCCGCCATCACCGCAACGCATTTTCCTTCCACCCCAAGCGCCGGCGGTAGTAGCTGTGCCGTTGCCAGTGCCGCGATCTTGCTTATCTGTAGCCGTTGGGGTTGGCTTGGAACCAGCGCCAGGCGGAATCGACAATCTGATTCAGATCGGTGATTTTGGCTTTCCAGGAAAAATCTTTGGCCATGCGATCCGGTGAGGCGAATAGCGCCGGAGGATCGCCGGGGCGGCGGGCGGTTTCACGGGTGGGTATTGTTTTGCCGGTAACTTTGCGGCAGGCTTCAATAATTTCCCGCACGCTGTATCCGCGCCCGACACCGAGGTTATAAAACAAACCCCGGCCCGGCTGCAGATTCTCCAGCAGCACCAGATGCGCATCTACAAGATCCCATACATGAATATAATCACGAATACACGTGCCATCGGCGGTGGGGTAATCATTGCCGAATATATCCACCGCCGGGCGTTGCCCCAGTGCCACTTGCAGCACGATGGGAATTATGTGCGTTTCGGGGCGGTGGTCTTCTCCGATGCTGCCATCAAGCGAGGATCCCGCCACATTGAAATAGCGCGGGGCGGCGAAGGCCAGACCCTCGGCATGGGCGGTGTCTTTGAGGATATGTTCCACCATCAATTTGCTCTGGCCGTAGGGGCTGATGGGGTTTTGCGGCAAATCTTCGGTAATGGGGACGCGCTGCGGTTCACCGTAGGTGGCGCAGGTGCTGGAGAACACCAGTTTTTTAACCCCGGCCAAGTTCATGGCATCCAACATGCTGATGGTGTTGGAAACATTGTTGCGGTAATATTTTCGCGGATCCTGCACACTTTCGCCCACATACGCGCTGGCCGCAAAGTGCATAACCGCGTCAATTTTATGGGCCTGAAATATCGCTGCCAAGGCCGCCGTATGAGCACAATCCATCACCACCAGCCGGGCTTTGCTATTGACTGCGGCGCGGTGGCCCATGGTTAGATTATCGATTGCGGTGACGCTGTGGCCACGTTCAATTAGAAGTTTCACCGCATGGGAGCCGATATACCCCGCTCCACCGATAACCGCAATATTCATAAGAAGCCTTCCCGGTACAACCAAAACCAAATAGTAGCGTAATGGTAAATGTCGGCGATGTAAAATGCGACCGCCCCCGCGGTGTCTATCCGCGGGGGCATCGCCTGATCCAGGGGTTTTTAGGGAAGTAATGCCGTACGTGTTATTTCAACAAAGGCTTTATATCCGCAGTCAGCTTGGCCGCGAGGTTCGGCGAATACCCTACGACAATGTGCCGCAAGACCCCTTGTCGATCAATAACAAATTGTGTCGGGATACCGCTGATGCCGAAATTAGCGGCCATCGGACTCCAGCCTGGATGTTGGGCATCAAACAATTGCGGCCAAGCCATTTTGGGATGGGCTTTGAGGTATGCCTTCAATGCCTTGATGCTGTTATCGTTGGAGACGCTTACAATATCCAGGCCTTTGGCATGATATTTTTTGTAAAGGCTTTCCACATGCGGGAGACTGGCGCGGCACGGCCCGCACCAGGTCGCCCAGAAATCAACCAGAACCACTTTGCCTTTCCATTGCGCAGAATTAAACGGCTTGCCATCCACTTGTGTCCCGTTGATGACGATGGGCTTGTTTTTCAAGCTTGTCAGTTTGTCTTGCATGGCATCTTGCGCGTGTTGCTGCTTTTGCAATGCCAGGGCGTAAGGCCCCTTTAATTCAGTGGTGACGATTTTTTTAATGCGCGTCCCAATGGCGGGGGACACCGGTCCGGATTGCATGAATCCCAACAGCACGGCCGTCAGGTCATCATTGGTGGGATCCGCTTTGACCAATTTCTGAATTTGATCCAGAATTGCGGACTGCTTTGCGGTGCTCGTGCCGCTGCGGTGCCACTGCACTTCCAAGTCCGCGAGTTTTGCGGAAAACGCGACGCCGACATCCGGGCTTTTTTGGCCGGCGATGATGGCATTTTTGGCGCTTTGGTCACCGAGCAAATCCATGAGCGCCAGTTCATGATATTTTACATCCCGGATCATCCCGGCGGCCTTCGGATAAGACTTCATGAAAGCGTCAAACTGATCAATGATAACCTGCATGTGCGGGAGAATTTTCGGTGCAATCTTTGCCCGTAGCGTCGGGTCGGCAATGACGTCACCTAAGCCATGAGTCCCCAGAATATCTTTCATTTTCATACTTTGCGCATTCATGGCATCCTGCAGCTTCTGCATGGCTTTTTCCAGCCCCTTTGAGGCAGCGGGGGCCGCTTGCCCGGTCGGGGCAGCCGCGGCGCGGTGCAGTTGCGCCAAATTGCTTAGTGTTAAAAACAACCCGCCAGCCACGGCAACCGCCGCTATGCGGGTCAACCACATTTTTTTATTTATTGAAATCACCACAAACACTCCATTTCCTTCGCCGTGAGAAACTTTGCGGAACGCCCAAAAGCCTCACAACTCCACCAACATAAACCGCAGAGCCGCCGCACGCAATGACTATGCCTTGGCGCTACAACGCTTCCAGCGCAGGCGATTACGTATTGGCCTACTTCATTATAGGTTGCCACCGTCAGGGAGTCTTTTCCAAAAATCTCTAAAAAAAGGCACTTTTCTGTGTGAGTAATTAACTCCACAAGCCCGCAATTCCGGCATAGACTCCCACGACAGATGTTAATATTACAATAAATGCCACCACCCAGGCGTACGGCCCTTTGAGTCGCCACGGTTCCGGCAACGCTTTTCGTGCCAGCAGGAATAGAAAGCCCAAGACAATCGGCAACAGCAAGGCGTTCATAACTTCCACCGCCACGGTCAACCGCACGAGATTTACGCCGGAAAGCACAATGCCGGCACCCGCCAGCAGGCAGGTTAAATAGACCCCGTAAAACCAAGGTGCTTCAAATGGATGGTGCGCCAGGGACCGCCGGTACCCGGTCACTTCACCTAATCCCCACGCGGCGGTCAGGGATACCACAATGGTGGCCACCAGCGCGGCTCCCAACATGCCAAGGGAGAATACTAAGCGGCCCCACTGGCTTCCCAGAATCGGCGTTAAAGCTGTGGCGATTTCTTGCACGGTATTGAGTGATATATGGGCATGGGCGCTTCCGATACTGGCGGCTGTAAATATCAAAACCGCCGCCATAATGATCTGCGTAATTAATGCGCCAATCGCGGTGTCAAGACGTGCCGCTTTCAGGTGGGTAATATTCAGGCCTTTGTCAATCACAGCGGACTGCTGATAAAAAACCATCCAAGGCATAATGACAGCGCCGACATTCCCGGCAATTAAAAACAGATAGGCGGAATTGTGGATTGGCTGGCTGCCGATCGCGGTTATCATGGCCACAGGCGATGGATGAGCCGCGATGGCCACAGCAATAAACGCCAACTCGAATAGTCCAATAAACAGTGCGATCATCTCCACCTGCCGGTACCCGCCGGTGCCTACGACCACGACTAGAAAAACAATCGTCAGTCCGACACTGATCCAAGGGGCAATTCCGAAGAGTTGCCCCACGCCTTCGATGCCCGCAAATTCAGTTAATAGCGCTCCAATGCAGGAAACCATTAACGTGGAAACCGACAACCAGGCCCACGCTTTGCCAAAAGTAGCGGAAATCAGCTCTCCGTGCCCTTTTTGGGTAGCCAATCCCAGACGGACGGTAAGCTCCTGCACGATGTAAAGAATTGGCACCAGCAGCACTTGCAAAAGCAACAGGCTGTAACCGAATTGCGCCCCACTCTGGGCGGCGGTAATAACGCTTCCGGCGTCGGTATCCGCCAGCATGACCACCAACCCCGGCCCGGCTACCAGCAGCAGCATCTTCCATAAAGCCAATCGCGGCACCGCCGGCGGTGGATTTAACGTCGCATTCCGCGGCTGTGGCGGGCCGGCGGGAGGCAACGCAGAGGACTTGTCGGATTGTGTGGGCAATATCGCACACCTTTATTTATAAGTTCCATGCCATCGCCCGAAAACCGCACCATCTTTATCCAATCCCGGTAAGCAGCCAGGAAAGCCGGAAGCTTGGAATTTACACTACTTGAGACACGGTTTCAACTTCGCAAGACGGCACCGGGTGCCGTTGTTTTATGCGAGCGTAGCAATTCTCTACCATAAAAGCAGAGAGAATTCCTGGGAGGATATCCCTAATGCTCCGCGGCCCGACCATAATAATACACGTAATACTATGCAGCCTTAGGCGGATTTAAATGGAGATATAATCCCGCCGGCACTGCAACTATCCACGTGCTGACGTGTTTAATAATTTGCCGTGCCCGATTGGGATGCGGTAGCTTGCCGCTTGGAATTGACGCGACATTCGGCAGTACGAGGCAGATGGAAAGTCTGAAGCTGCCCAACGAGCTTCCAATTGGTTTTTATCAGCCCTACAATGCGGTTGGTGCTGATGGTAAAGAGTGCCGGTGGAGGTTGGACTTTGCGTTGTTCAGCGTTTGCCAGGAGAAGACAAGTATGCCGGTGATAAAACGTGTTATTGTGGTTCTGGGAATGCAGCGCAGCGGCACCAGCACCATTGCCCGAGCGGTTCACGCCTTGGGTGTGCCACTGGGCAATAATCTACTGCCGGCCAATATTTTTAATCCGCGCGGCTACTGGGAAGACCAGCGGATATGGCGGCTGAATCAAAACTTTCTTGATTTGGTTGGGGCCTCGCATCAGACCGGGGGCGTGAACTGTCAGGGCATATTGGATCATCCTAAATGCGAATCGCTTATCGCCAAAACCACAGGGTATCTGCATAAACATTTCGGTGATTGCCCGTTGTGGGGTTTGAAAGATCCGCATATCGGGCGTCTGCTGCCGCTATGGAAAATCATTTTTCAGCGACTGGGTGTGGAACCCAGTTATGTCATCGCGGTAAGAAATCCGCTAAGTATTGCTGAATCACTGCAGCGCTGCGGCCTGGCGGCGAAAGAATCCGGTTATGTTTTGTGGCTGGAAAATATGTTCAGCGCGGTGGACGAAACGCTTGATAGTCCACGCGTTTTTGTCGATTACGATGCGCTCTTCGGCCACGCCACCGAAGAACTGCTCCGCATGGCCCATACATTAAAGTTGCCCGCCGATCCGCAACAATCGCAAAACATTGCGAGTTTTGCCGAGAACTTTCTATCTGAAAATCTGCGCGGCAGCAGCTACAACCTGGAAGAATTGCGGACGGTTTTTCCCGATCCAAGCTTGTTTTTTGATCTCTACGAATTTATGCGGCTCGCTGCGCACGATCAACTCTCGCCTGGGGCATTTTCGCAGCGCTGGACTTTGCTGACGCTCCGTTATGCCGATGTTCGTCGCTGTTTGGCGGCTGGAGCGGCGCAGTATCAAAAGTTATTAGCGTATTATCAGCACCGGAACCGCATGTGGAAGCCGCTGAAAAAAATGGAAAGAATGGTACGTACCGGCCGTAAAACTCTGTTGCAAGGTTCCCGTGCCGCCCTATAAGCCCAGCCTCCGAGACGCTTGATTTGCCGACTCAAGGGGGTTGGGACGCATAGCGTGACGTATCGGTCATGATTATCGGAATATGTCAATGTCTGTGAAGTGACATTTGTTTACGCGGATTTATTTGGTGGGGTTTTCGCACACAGCCGACGGGTATTTCTGAAACTTCGTTGAACTATCGCACAGCTTTGTGCCGATAAGCAAGTGTGAAGAGCCTGGTGGCTCTCGCAGTTAAAACTTGGCAGTGATTCGAACGACAGCGGGTTGTTCGGCGTGCTTTGTGCAGGCCTGCGCATGGGCGTATTTATAATGATCAGACAATCTTTAGCACTCACTGACAGCAGTTTAACCGGCGTGGCCGCCGACGCGATGGATACTGCCAGCGGCTCGCGTGCGGGTATTGCGGGCTTTAGTCCCGGCCAATGCAGCGGGGAATGGGAACAGGCGGGCTGGCGGCAGTTAAAAACTCCCGGCGCTTATGAATGCCGAAATTTCCATGCCATGGATTCGGCGGGCAACGGTGTGGCGGTAAGCCTGTATGACGGCTTTTGCTTTCACCCAAGATACGTGCGGGAGTTCAATCGGTACAATCGTCAATCCACGCGCGTGAAAATCAGTTCCGTGCGTGAACAGGTGCTTCCGAGTTTTTACCCCGCGGCTACCATCTCAATATTTCAGGGCGGAAAATGTATTTTGCATTCGGTTAATATTTTTCCACCCGGTGCCTTTCGCGGCGGCCTGGGGTCGCCGGAATGTCTGGTGGGGCCCAACCGTGTTACCCTGCGTCAGGATGGGACACTGGGTTTAACGGCGCGCGGCTATCCGATGGAACATACCATAACCGGCCCCCGATACCACACAAATCGGGCCATTCAGGTTGATTTAACCATCAGGCCGCTGAAGTCCGGCAGTCCACACATTATGCCGCTGCGGCCGGATTCTCCGGATGGGGCGCAGCACTGTTGGGTTCTGGCGGTCCCGATGGCGGCGGTAACGGGGCGCGTCCGACAGATTAACCTGACCGATGATACGATGCTTTTGAATATGCCATTGGATGGCTTGGGTTATTACGATCAATATTTTGGCGGTTCGGGCATGGGTCGGGATGTGCGCGCCATATCGCGGGGCCATGCGGTTAATCAGGACTGGGCCATTGCGTGGGATCATACCAATACCAGCCGCCCGTGCGATACGGATTCTCTGATTATCCTGGATCAAACCGCCGCGCCGGTAGTTGTTCAGAACCCGCAAAGCGAAATCGCGTATGCGCGATGCAATAATTTGAGAAATCAATACCCAATTCGCATGGTGCTGCATGGCAGCGATTCGCGCGGGAATAATGTGGAACTGATTGTTCAACATCAGGACCTTATCGAATCAAGCCCGTATCTGGTGCGCAACAGTTGCTCCGTGCAAGTGCGCTCCCGGGGTGCCAAACGCTATCTGGGCGTGGGCATCATTGAGACGCTTAGCACGCGAGGGCTGACCTGGCCGATTATCAGCGATCTCTCCAGCCGGTCGATTCTTCATGTTGACGCGGATGACCCGCTCTGGCGGCAGTAAACGCACACCCTATGCGTATGCGATGCTGTTGTCATTCTCAATGGCCGTGCCGCTACCGTTCGTGAAGAACAGGCATGAGCAATTGTGCGGAAAGGCACCCTGTACATTTCTACCATGAGCGCATTTGAGCTGTGACAAGCGGGTTTTTTCGCAAGCTCCGGGGCCGAATTCCTGCTATAATCCTTCTAGTGCTGGTAATTGCAATCCCGGCCATTACCCGGACAGGCTTTTGGGCATCAAAGCAATGGCTTAGGGAATTCGACGATCGTGACAACTACAGCAGGGTCTTGAAACGTGCCAGATCTTTTTACATCCGCCCGGGAACAACGCACGCTGGCGGCTCGGCCGCTGGCGGCAAGGATGCGGCCGGAAACGCTGGCGGAATTTGTCGGTCAACAGCATATTCTTGGTCCGGGCAAACTTTTACGGCGAATCATAGAAGCGGATCGACTGGTAAGCCTGATTTTCTTTGGCCCCCCGGGCACGGGCAAAACGTCATTAGCGGAACTTATTGCCGGTGCCACGCGCCGGCATTTTGTGCGCCTTAATGCCGCCGCCGCGGGAGTGAAAGATGTGCGCGATGTTTTGGCGCAGGCCAAAACTCACTTGGAAACCACGGGCGGGCGCACCATTCTATTCCTGGATGAAATTCATCGATTCAACCGCACGCAACAGGATATCCTGCTGCCGGATGTGGAAAACGGGATTATTACGCTCATCGGCGCTACGACACAAAATCCATATTTTTCCGTCAATGCCCCGCTGGTATCACGCAGCCAGATATTTCAATTTGAACCCCTGACACGTGATGACATACGCGATATCCTGACCCGCGCTATTCATGATCCGGTGCGCGGCTTTGGCACCTTGAAGATCACCGTGGAGGCCGATGCGCTGGACCATTGGCTGGAAATATCGGATGGGGACGCCAGACGCGCCTTAACCGCGCTGGAAATAGCCGTGCTTTCGCAAGGCGTCCAGTCCGCTGACGCCACCCGCCAAGCGATTGCCATTACGCTGCCCATCGCCCGGGATTCGATCCAGGCCAAGGCCATGGTATATGATGATGACGGTCATTATGATTCGGCCAGCGCACTGATTAAATCCATGCGCGGCAGTGATCCGGATGCCACCGTTTACTGGCTTTCTCGTATGCTGGCGGCCGGTGAGGACCCACGTTTTATTGCCCGGCGAATCGCCATTTGTGCTTCGGAAGATATCGGCAACGCGGACCCCACCGCCATTATGCTGGCCGCCGCAGCGGTGCAAATAACCGAATTTGTCGGCATGCCGGAATGTCGCCTTACATTAGCGCAGGCCGCGATATATCTGGCGTGCGCGCCGAAAAGCAATCGTGTGACGGTGGCTGTGGATCAGGCGATGGACGATGTTAAGAACAGCCGCACCATTCCTGTTCCCCGGCCGCTGCGCGATACGCATTATTCAGGAGCTGAAGATTTAGGACACCAGGGCTATCAATATGCCCATGATTTTCCTCAAGGGTATGTTCCCCAGGTATACTTAGGGGTGGAAAAGCATTATTATCAGCCATCGGACCGCGGCCATGAGGCGGTAATAAGTAAATATCTTCAGCGGCTTGCGGAATTAGATCAGGCTTGGGCGCAATCACAACAACACGGCACGCAAAATGTTGCCAGCGAGAGTAAAGGATGAGGAAATACTGCCATGGAAAAAAGCGAACTGCGAAATCAAATGCGTACGGTTCTGGCGGCCATCAGCGCGGAAGAGCGGCACACCCGATCACTTGATGTGTGCCATCAATTGCGGGATACACCCGAATTCCGCCAGGCGGAAACCATCATGTTGTTTTTGTCCATGGAACAGGAAGTGGAAACATCCACCTTGGTGCTTCAGGCTTGGAAAGAAGGGAAGACTGTAGCGCTGCCCCGCGTGCGCTGGGCGCAGAGGGAAATTGAGCCGGTGGCCATTAAATCATTGGAAACTTCTCCAAATCCGGCAGTACAGGGGCTGCGGGATCCGGTTGGCGGCACTCCGATTTCCCTGGCCCGCATTGATCTTGTTGCGGTGCCGGGGCTGGCGTTTGATCGCCGCGGCTATCGTCTGGGTCGAGGCAAGGGTTTTTATGATCGGTTTTTATCGCAGAAGGATTTTCATGGCTTGCGCATTGCGCTGTGTTTTCAGGAGCAACTTCTTCCGGAGTTACTGCCCGTTGAACGCCACGACATACCCATGCATATGATTGTCACGGATAAGAAAATTCTCCGCTGCAACCACCCCCACGGCTAGTATTCTGTCCGAGTAATGGCCGGGATTGCGATTACTCGGACCGGCTCCTGGTGCCGCGATGTGGGTTGGTTCGGTACGCGGCCGGCAATTCAAAATAAATAGTAAACTTCTCCCTTCCGGGCTGCGCGGTTAGAGCGGTTGACGATTGCCATAGGTTTGTGGGGCTAAGTTTTCCACTGGAGCCGCCCAGCGCACGGCGTTGGCGATAATTTGCAGTACTTCCTTCTGGTGATAGGCAGGATAGGTTTCATGGCCCGGGCGGAAATAAAAAATCTTTCCGCCGCCGCGCCGGTAGGTTACGCCGCTGCGGAATACTTCCCCGCCGGAAAAAGAGCTGATAAGAACCGTTTCATCGGGTTCGGGAATATCAAAATGTTCGCCGTACATTTCCTCGCACGGAATAATAATATGATCCGCCAATCCCTGTACGATCGGGTGGCCCGGCGCGGTAAACCAGATAATTTCCCGGTCGTCCGCTTGGCGCCATTTCAAGTCGCAGCTTGTGCCCATGAGCCTTTTGAAGATTTTGGAAAAATGTCCGGAATGCAGCACCAGCAGCCCCATACCTGCCCATACCCGTTGCTGAACCCGTTCCACAATATCATCGCGCACTTCCTGATGGGCCATGTGGCCCCACCATGTCAGCACGTCCGTGTTGGCCAGCACGTCAGCGGATAAACCATGCTCCGGCTCATCAAGCGTGGCGGTGCGCACGGTCATGCCGCCGGCGGCGCGCAAGCCCGTCGCTATCGCGTTGTGCATTCCATGGGGGTAAATGGCTCTTACGGCCGCATTGGTTTTCTCGTGCCGAAATTCATGCCAGACGGTAACACGAACATTATTTGCCATACGGATTGATCCTCGATGCTCGAATTTTAGTCCTATCCGGCCGTTGTCCCGCTGCGGGATATTGATAATTACGTTCCCGGCTTGCAGGCCGCATGTTCTGCATGCGGCGCGAAACGGTCAACGCCGGGCGCATTATACGCGTCAACCGGCGGATCGCCAGGAGCCTTGCCACACCGGACATGTCATCATAAAACCCGCAACGGTGGTCTTTGTGGCATCGCCGCTGACAAGGCGATCAATTTCGCACCCCCGCGCGTAATACCGGCGGTTGTTGACCGGCTCTTCAAAAATTTCCAATTCTCGCGTAAACTCTCCGCCATGACAGTAAATTTCCAGGCACCCAAAGGCACACGCGATTTTTATCCTTCCGATATGGCGGTTCGGCGATATATTGAAGACATCTGGCGCAGCGTTTCCGTTCGGCACGGCTTTCAGGAGGTGGACGGCCCGACGTTTGAATCGCTGGATCTCTATAAAGTGAAAAGCGGCGATGAAATAATTTCGCAGCTATTTTCCTTCGTTGACCGCGGTGAACGGGACTTGGCCCTGCGGCCGGAATTTACCCCCACGCTGGCACGCATGGTAGCGCAAAAGGCCGCCGGACTTCCCCGTCCCATCAAATGGTTTTCCATTCCGCGCTGCTACCGTGCCGAGCAGCCGCAAAAGGGGCGACTGCGGGAATTTATCCAATGGAATGTGGATTTTATCGGGGACGCCTCTGAGCGGGCGGATCGCGAATGCCTTGCCGTATGCGTCGATGCACTGCTGGAGTTTGGCCTGACGGCATCGGATATTCGCATTGGCTGGAATCACCGCGAGTTGTTTACCAAAGCCCTGTGCAGCACGTTTGTCGCGCCGCAGCGCATCAGCAACGCATATTACATTCTTGATCGACTGCAAAAATATGATGTGCAGGCGCGTCATGCCCTGTATCAGCAACAGCAATGTACAGAGTTGGAACGGGAAAACTTTGACGCCATCGCGGCCGCGGTAAATTCGCCGCAACTTCTGGCCGCCTGGATGAATTCCTGGCCCGCCGATGTACGGGATTCCATCAACGCCTTTGAGCAGCGCCTGGCGGATAAAGGCTTGGCCGAGATTTGCCGCTTTGATTTAAGTGTCGTGCGCGGTTTGGCTTATTACACCGGTTTTGTTTTTGAAGTTATTGACGCACAGGGGCAAAATCGGGCCATCGCCGGCGGCGGTCGCTATGACAAGCTTATTGAAATGTTCGGTGGACCGGCCATGCCCGCGGTGGGCTTTGGCATGGGAGATGTGGTATTGGAAATTCTTTTGCGGCAACGTAATAAGCTGCCGGCCAACCTCATGCCGCCGGCGGATGTGTTTGTTATTAACGCGTTAGAAGATTCCGCCGCCGCAGATCAACTTATCGCCCAATTACGGCGTTCCCAATGGAATTCGGAGCACTCTAAAATTATCCGCCGTGGTCTGAATGTGCAAACCAGCTATCGCAGCACCCGCAATATCGGTAAGCTGCTGCAGGAAGCCTCGGGATGTGGCGCCCGGGTCGCGGTGATTCTGGCGGCCGAAGAAATAAATCGTGGAATGATGAAGCTTAAGAATCTCGTGGATCGTACGGAAACGGACGTTGCTGTTCCGGATGTGCTCAATCGCATTCATGCACTGCTGACAGACTCACAGGCGATGGTTTGAATTATTTTGAGGGATGTTGATCATGGGACCGCGCAGTAAACGCACCAGTCATTATGAAGGTGCCTTTGAAGATTATCTGCGGCGCAAGGGCCTGCCGTACATTGCCGTGGATGAAGCCAAGAAGGCGCTTTTTGCCGGGGCCAAGCTCAAGAGTTTTGATTTTGTCGTGTACCATCCGCGGGGCAACAACCTGCTGGTGGATGTAAAAGGCCGGGCATGTCGTCCGGAAAAGTCCAAAACTTTCCTGCCCAACTGGACCACTCGCCTGGATATTGACGACCTGCGCCAATGGCAGGAAATTTTCGGGTCTGGTTTTACGGCCATGTTCGTGTTCATGTACCACTGGCCAGGGGAACCTGAAAAATCTCCCTTTACCGATTTGTTTCAATTCCAGGAACGCTGGTACGGCATGCTGGCCATCAGCATCGCCGACTACCGCGAACACATGCAAGCGCGATCTGAAGCCTGGGGCACCGTCCACCTCCCGGTCTCCGCGTTCCGCAAAATCGCCAAACCTCTGGAGACGTTTTTTTAGAAGTATGGTCAGGCAATCGTGGCGCTTTCGCCGTGCGCTGGACATACCAGGTCTATGGTATTAACCGTCTTCGCGTGGCGTAACTGAGCCGCGAATTTGGCAATTTTGGTGCGGCTTTGATAGCCTGACTTCCCCCAATCATGAGAAAAAAATATTGACCCGCCGGAGTACCAGTGCTAGAATTCGACCGTCGTCGTATGTTCCCCTTCAGCAGGTTCAATCGCATAATGGCGACACACTGTACGGATTCGGTAAGAGGTGGTCGCGTGCCCAATCGCCATGGTTCTAGAATTCGGACCCTTGCCTTCCCGGCCGTGGCTGCTTTGGCATTACTGTGGTGTGTTACCGGTGCCGCCTCTGCGGCAGGCCTCGCAAGCGTAACGCTGTGGGCCAACGAGGAATATCAGCAGTCCGGCCCCAGTGCGCCGACTACCCCATACGCCTATTTCTTTACCTTGGGGGGAAGTTTTCAGCACCGCAATGAATACAACAACGTGTCGTTCCGCTACCCGGTGCTGAGAGCCCCGACGATTTTGACAATCACTGGTAAAAATTTCGGCTACCAAGGTTCAAATATCACCCCTGTGCTAAGCTTCAAATTGGACTACCCGCTGGGCAATTATGTGATCACCGCCGCTAATGGTTTGACCGGGAAATTCAGCGCGGTGACCGTCCACTACACCGCGTACCATTTTAGCAGAGATATTCCCGCCCTCACACCCGCTGCTTACGAGGAACTGCAGCAACTTAATCCGTCGGCGGAATTTACGGTACACTTCAATTCATTCAAACCCGCTGCGCCCGCTGTCGGGACCACTTGGTTTACAATCTACACGCTTGATGGCAGCACCATTTTCAGCAGCGGCGGCCTTTCTCATCGTGCCACCAGCGTGGTGATTCCTGCCAACACATTGCATCCAAATACCAGCTACACATTCGAGGTGAATTTCTCTGACACTATCACGAACACACCGGCCGGAGGCGGAACCAGCGTGACTCAGGGTTTCGCTAACCGCACGCACGGGTCGTTCACAACCGGGCCGGCCAGGCCGCAAATTCCGGCCGCTGCACCTCCACCCAACCCGGTGCATCAGGCCCTCGTGGTCGCACTGACTCGCTATGCGGCCAACATGAAAAAGGCAACCGTCGCCTACCGTACCAGCGTCAAGCATTCCGATTGGCAGGAAATTCACACATTTGTCGGCGTGCTGCGCCGCGCAGTGAGAAATGGCAACGCCGGCGAACTGACGGATATCGCAAGCCGATTGGCCGCAGCCACCAGCAGACTCGACCGGGATGCCGGAATCGTTCGCGTCAAGATTGGTGGAAAAGCGACGGCGCGGCCGATACCGTCCAAAAACCCGCTTATCCGGGCAGCCGTGACCCGCCACGAAGCGGAACTGAAAACTGCCATGACCGCTTATCAAACGGCCGTTGTGCGTGCGGACCGGCTGGAGTATACAGCGTTTCTGGCGGCTGAACGTCAGGCGATGAGGGAACTCGATGCCGGGCAAGTGGTTCGCATTTCCAGCCAGCTGAACTCGATCAAAACGCGGCTGAAAAAGGACATCCATTCCGCTCTGGTTCCGCCCGCCCCACCGCCTGAATTCGGCAATCCAAGCGTAGCCGGATTTTGGTGGTACCAAATCAATGACCATCGTTTGGAAACACGGTGCCGATGGCTAAAACTCGATTCGGACCATCGTATTGCCGGGGGATCTCTGAACACGACGTACAAATGGTTTTTGAAAGGCGACGTTTTATTTTTTACGAATAATGCCGGAAAAACCACCGTGCGTTTGAAACGGGACGGCGATCAGTGGAAGGGGCATTGGGTTGTTCGAGAACATCCTTCATGTGATCTGACAATATCGTGTCCAGCGGCTCCGAATTGACGCCAGTGTTTCGTATAGACTTTCGGTATAGAAAGGATCGGAAGTCGTATGAAGAAAAAGCGATTCAGTGAAGAGCAGAAGCTATCGATTCTGAGGGAAGCTGATTCCGGCGATAAGACGATCGTTGAATTTTGCCGTACGCATGGGATCAGCGATGTTACGTTTTACGTGTGGCGGCGGAAGCTCGGTGAGATGTCCGAAATAGTGGCGATCAAACAAAAGCTGCTGGAAACTTTTGATAAATGGCGGGAACGCTACGCCGGCGACAAGGCCGAGACGCGCCCTCCGGAGAAGGTGGATATTGCAGAAGCATTTGATCAATGGGTTTCAGCGGGTACCAGCCAATCCGCTGGGGCAGACCGATGGCGCACAGATTGGGCGGGTAATGAAATTCTCAAGCTCGTTCGCCAACAATTAGCCTACCGCTTCGGCACCAATTACGGAGGCAACCTTGGCAAGTTGCTTCGCCAACAGCTTATTGAGCCAAAGCAAAACATTCCATGGCACAAGTGGGATCGGAAAACGTGCGGCAGCATTGACCGGGAACTCGAACACGCGATGCAATCCCACTTGGTTAACCAATTGATGAAATTCGCTACGGACAACGCGCTGTCCGCCATCCGAGCCGATCTTGACAAGATAGGCATTGCCTTGAAAAGCCATCCACGGCAAAAAGCCTTTCGCGGCGGCAAATGGCGTATAATTGTTGCATGGCTTTGCAACCTGATGATATTGTTTGTTTCTGCTTTCATGTGCGATTACGGAAAATCGAAGCGTTTTGTCGTATTGAAAAGCCTCGGCATGCTTCGCAAATTTCCGATTGCCTTTCGGCGGGCACGGGATGTGGGTGGTGTCGGCCCATGCTCAAGCACATTCATTTGCGCATCTGCGGTCCATACACGCCGGAATGGCAGAAGCTTCCGGAAGCCACACGAGCCCAACCCGACGCAGCACGAAAAGACAATGTCGATTCTCTGGATATTTTAGATGTGCATAACTGGGAGGCGGGCCGGGAGCGCCACATCGCGGATGGCCGGGGCAAGCCGCCTCCGGGCCAATAAATCCCGCCTTGGACATGGAGATCCCGGGGAATAGGAGAGTGCAAAGGCCTTTAAAATTCATAATTTGGGATTAACTGCCGTTTTTTTATGGGCAGAGACGGTTTCTTTCCGATAAGATGGATGGAAGAGAGTGGGGTCGGCAATGAATCCGGCCTGGATGAAATTAATACGACAGGGCTTGCCATGGACGCGCCTTCCTCCCAGCCGCCAATTTATATCCTCGAAGATTTTCGGTTGGAGGATCTTTATCCACTTACGTATACCCGGCCTGCCGCGCTTTTACGCTGCGGGGCGGAGACGTTGCTGGATCGCATGTTACGGCATTTGCCTCGACCGCCAAGCGGCATCATCGTGCGCGATACGATTAAAGCAAAAATGCGCGAAACGCTGCGAATTCCGGTCAATCCGAAAATTGATATGACGCGCAGTACGGTATTTATCAATGCCCGCTGGCTGATGACCCACCCCTTTGAATATCCCCCGGTTGATACCGCCGGTATGACCGGGGAGGATTTCACCTGGGTACATTTATCCCCGACAAAATTGGCGGAACTGGATCTTAAGCGAATCGTCCGATCGCGTATTTTAGAAAAGCTTATCACCACGATCAGCGCAGGATTGGTCGATGCGGTGATGATTCGATATCCATGGAATCTTCTGGGAAACCAGCACGACATTCTTCTCGACGACTTCCAACGTCGCGGTGTCGCTAAACTTAGTGAACCTATGCCCGGCGCGCACCTGTTGAAGAGCGAGAATATGTACATCGGACAGGATGTGCAGATTATGCCCGGCGCGGTGCTTGATGCCCGCAACGGACCTATTATTATCGAACGCGGCGTACAGATTCGCGCCAATAGTGTCATCACCGGTCCGGTTTACATCGGGCCGGAGTGCGTCATTCGCACCGGTGCCGATATCCGAGAAGATTGCGCCTTCGGGCCTGGATGCCGCGTGGGCGGTGAAATCATCGGCTCCATTTTTCAGGAGTATTCCAATAAACAGCATGACGGCTTTCTAGGACAAACCTTTGTCGGTTCATGGGCGAATCTGGGAGCCGGCACCACCACCAGTAACCTGAAAAATACTTACGGTATCGTGCGCGTTCCCATCAGCGGAAAAGAGCGCATCACAGGCCTGCAGTTCATGGGATCGATCATTGGTGATCACGCGAAAATCGGTATTGGCACGATGCTAAGCACCGGGACGGTCGTGGGCTTTGCCAGTCATATACTTACCAGCCGCCCCCCAAAATTTATTCCCAGCTTCGCGTGGGTAACCGATGCGGGCATTGAGCATCTGGCTTATGAAAAGTCTCTGGAAATAGCCCGCACGGTCATGGAGCGCCGCAAGCAGAAGCTCACCGTTGCCGATGAAGAAATATTCAACCGTATTTTCACGTCCTGGAGCCAGAGCGAAAGCTACCGCTGGCGTGAAAACGCCACCGCCCAGTAGGCTTTTTCTCGAGCTTATTCATCCGCGGCGCTGTTGGCGGTGTAGTAATTCGGACTTTCCCGTGTAATGGTAATATCATGCGGATGGCTTTCCACCATACTGGCATGGGTGACACGCACGAACCGCGATTTATTTTGTAATTCCTCAATGGTTCTGGCACCGCAATAGCCCATGCCCGCACGCAGGCCGCCGACCATCTGATAGACAAAATCTCCCAGCGGCCCGCGATAATGCACCAAGCCCTCAACACCTTCCGGCACAAGCTTGCTGGATTGCCGCACACCGCCCTGCCCATAACGATCGGCCGAGCCTTGCACCATGGCACCCATGGACCCCATGCCCCGATAACTTTTAAAGCGCCGTCCGCGGTGAATAACCAATTCGCCGGGGCTTTCATCCAGACCGGCAAACAGTGAGCCCATCATGACGGCATTAGCCCCGGTGGCCAGCGCCTTGGTGATGTCCCCGCTGTGGCGTATACCGCCATCGGCGATCACCGGAACTCCCTGCGGCCCGGCAACCGCCACAACGTTCATAATTGCTGTAATCTGTGGCACACCCACCCCGCTGACAATGCGTGTGGTACAAATACTGCCGGGGCCGATGCCCACTTTCAGGGCATCCGCACCGGCATCGATAAGGTCTTTGGCGGCTTCGGCGGTGGCGATATTGCCGGCAATAACCTCAATATCAAATTTCCGTTTCACTTCACGCACCGTGTCAATGACATTGGCGGAGTGGCCATGGGCGGTATCCACCACCAGTACATCCACGCCCGATTCAATCAGCGCCGCTACACGGTCAAATTGCTTGACGCCCACCGCCGCCCCGACCCGCAGCCGGCCTCGGCTGTCTTTGCAGGCGCGGGGAAATTGATGCGTTTTATCGATGTCCCGCATGGTAATCATGCCGCGGAGCCGGCGTTGATCATCTACCAGAAGCAATTTTTCCACCCGGGCGTTATTTAAGAGAATTTCCGCTTTTTCCAGGGACGTGCCTGGTGGCGCGATGATCAGATTGCTGCGGGTCATCAAATCGCGTACCGGGTTGTTGTCATCGCCTTCGATAAATTTTAAATCGCGCCGCGTTAAAATCCCCACCAAAGCCTCATTATCAGGGTTCACAATGGGTATACCGCTGATATTCTGTTCCTTCATGATCTGCCGCGCGCGACCGACCGTGGCGTCGGGCGGTAATGTTACCGGGTCGGTGATGATGCCATTGGCGGACCGTTTCACCTTTTCCACCTCGGTGCACTGGTGTTCAATGGACATATTTTTGTGAATACACCCCAACCCCCCTTCCTGGGCCAGAGCAATAGCCAAAGCGGCTTCCGTAACCGTGTCCATGGGGGCGGAAATAAGTGGTAAATTAAGCTCAATTCGCCGCGTGAGGCGCGTGCGCGTGTCCGCTTCCGAGGGCACAAAATCACTTCGCCCGGGCACCATCAGGACGTCATCAAAAGTAAAGCCTTCGCCGATAATTTTATTCAGGTTTTCCATGTAGCAATAATGCCCGCCCCGGGGGGCAAAGTCAACCGCCCGCTATTTTTAACGAGCTATCCCGCATGGCCATATTTCCGGGCGGGGTCAATATTGTCGTTTAATAGGGGGGATCGCGCCGGTGATATTCGGAACCGTCGGCTGCGGCGAGCGCGCTATTCGCGACGCGGCGGCACATTTAATGTGCCGGCAAACATCACGGATGAGGTCGCCCGGAAAAATTGGCACGCCCGCGCTATCCCGCATGGCCGGCACTGGCCGCAGGCTCGGATCACCGGCGGTGCGTATGGGGGCTTTGGCTGCGCTGCAATAGCTGCAATAGCTTGTTGCGGCGATTTTCCTGCCTACAATGTTCCTAGTGCTCTGTCACGCCTAAATATTAGGATTGACGGAGGGCCAGGGGGCTGTGGGCGCGAAGCGAGGAGGATTGT
>DAHVEJ010000067.1 GCA_027313145.1 Phycisphaerales bacterium
ATCTTGGGCAAGTTGACCCGCTAACTTGGACATCTAGGGCAAGTTGATATTCGCAACTGGCCTGTAACCTGTAACCTCGGAGGCCGCCGCCGCCGTTGCGCTGCAAAAACTGTCACAGGCCCCGCCAAAGCGGACATTTTAACTTTGGTTAAGTACCGGACATTTTAACTTTGGCTTGACAATGTCTTTCGCCGCATTTGGCGGAATCCTGGATTCTGTGTACACTTATGTGCTGGTCATTGTTGTGAGGATTTAATTATGACACAAACGTTAAGCGCTTCGGGTAAAACTTCCATCGATAGCTTGAAATCATTGGCGACGCAGCTTCGTATTGATTCCATTCGTTGCACCACGGCGGCCGGGTCGGGCCATCCGACATCTTCCATGTCGGCCGCTGATCTCATGGCCGTGCTGATGGTGGAACATTTACGTTATGACTGGAGCAATCCGCACGCCCCCAACAATGACCGCCTGATTTTTTCCAAGGGCCACGCGTGTCCCTTGCTGTATTCCATGTACAAAGCGGCGGGGGTGGTAAGTGATGCTGAATTGCTGCGTTTGCGCAAAATTGACAGCAATTTACAGGGGCATCCGAACCCGCATGTCCTTAAATGGGTCGATGTTGCCACCGGGTCTCTGGGGCAGGGAATCGGCAACGGCGTGGGAATGGCACTTAATGGAAAATATGTAGATAAGTTGCCATATCGCGTGTGGGTGCTCCTGGGCGACAGCGAAATGGCCGAAGGTTCCGTGTGGGAGGCGTTTGATAAGGCGTCTTACTATAAACTCAATAATCTCATAGCCATTTTGGATATGAATCGACTGGGCCAGCGCGGCGAAACGGATTTGGGCTGGAACAGCGCGGAATATGCCGCACGGGTGAGAGCCTTCGGTTGGCACGCTATTGAGCTTAATGGCCATGACTTGCCATCTATTCAGGCGGCTTACCGTGAAGCGCTTTCGCAAACCGACAAACCCACCTGCCTGATCGCCCGGACGGAAAAAGGTGAGGGTGTTTCTTTCCTGGCCAACAAAGATGGCTGGCACGGCAAGGCACTGTCAGTGGATGAAGAAAAGAAAGCCCTGGCGGAATTGGGCCAGAGCACCAATCTGATATTCAACGTGGCCAAGCCGGAGGACAAAAAACCAGCGCGCGATGGTGAATCATTGCCGTTAAAATTGCCCGCGTACCCGGTAGGCTCAAAAGAAGCGGCACGCAAAGCCTATGGCGATGCCCTTGCCGCACTGGGCAATCATGATCTGGACATGATTGTCCTGGATGCGGAAGTATCCAATTCCACCCATGCGGATGAATTTAAGAAAGCCCATCCGCACCGGTTCTTTGAAATGTTTATTTCAGAACAGGTCATGGTGTCGGTGGCCACGGGTTTTGGTGTGCTGGGCAAAAAGGCGTTTGCCTCCACATTTGCCGCATTTTTCACCCGGGCCTACGACCAAATCCGCATGGCCGCTATTTCTAATGCCACGATCCGTCTGGTGGGTTCACATGCCGGTGTGAGCATCGGACAGGACGGCCCATCACAAATGGCACTGGAAGATATTGCCATGATGCGGGCCGTGTTTGAAAGTACAGTGCTGTATCCCAGCGATGCCAATCAGACCGCAAAACTTACCGCCCTGATGTGCAAACAATCGGGCATTTCCTACATGCGTACCACGCGTGAAAAATTGCCGGTCATTTATGCCCCGGACGAAGAATTCAAAATCGGCGGCAGCCGGGTGATAAGAAAATCCTCGCAGGACAAGCTGACCATTGTTGCCGCGGGAATTACGTTGCATGAATCCATGAAAGCCTGCGACGCATTGGCCAAAGAAGGTATCAACGCGCGGCTCATTGATCTTTATTCGGTCAAGCCCGTGGATGTGCAAACGCTGCACCAGGCCGCTGATGAAGCTGGTAATAAAATTATCGTTGCGGAAGATCACTGGATTGAAGGCGGGCTGGGAGATGCCGTACTTGAAGCCTTCGCCCAGTCACGTGCCTCGCACCCGACCGTGGTGAAACTTGCCGTGCGGCATATGCCGGGATCAGGCACGCCGACCGAGTTACTAGCCGCCGCCGGCATCGACGCCGCTGCCATCATCGCCGCCGCCCGAAAACTGGTGTGATGCGTTGCGGGATACGATATATCGTCCAAGGAAGCCTGTGGTCTGATTTAACGGTCAATTAACGGCTTTGCGTACTGATCCGGGTTGGTCACATGGTTTCCGCCGACAGCAATCGCATGTGAATTCTTGATGACGATGGACGCCTGCGGTTGCTCACCGGAAAATGCGGGCTTTTCGGGGCCGGTCATCGCGTTATTTTCAATAGTGCAATTTTTCGACCATTGAATATATATATCTCCCGCGTAGTTTGACACAAAACGATTATTCCGAATAGTGATGTCCGCATTGCCGATGGCACCGTCCCCATGCACATACACCGCCGCGAAGTATCCTCCTACACCCGCTTTGCCGTCACGAATAAGCTTGTTGTTTTCCACCATGACATGATCACAATATCCGGCTTCACGCCACCAGGCCTCCGGCCCGATTGAAATGCCGGCCATACCGCACCCCCGAATCACGTTGCCCAGTACCAATCCGTCGGACCCCTTCAACAACATGCCGCGGGATCGGGTATCACCAATCCGGCAGTCCAGAATTTTATATCCCGACCCACAACGTAATGGATTGGTCACATACGATCCAACCGGTACCGTAAGATTTTGCGCCAACGTGACCAGACTAAGTGTGTCTCCAATGGTAAGTTGCCTGGGTTTCCGCCCGGCGCGCGGTTTGAACGCCACGGAATTATATTGCGCCACCTGTGCTGCCGACGTTATCTTAAAGCGATGAATCGCCAAAACTTTAGTGTTCGCAAAAAATCCATGTCGATTGGCGATTTGAATCGGTTGACCAACCCGAAGGTAAGCACTGCGATTGTCCTTTACCGTGATAATACGGCCCGTCGCCCTAACGACTGTCTGGAATTCTCCGTGAATGGCAATACAGTCATCCAGGAATACACCGTGCATCACACAGTCTTCAATATCCGGACCCGGATAGGCATTCACACAATGAAAGCCGTCCGCCTGATTCGTTACCACCGGCGCAGCGGAAGCGCCCGGCGGCCTGGGGCCTAAAACCCATCGGCAGGCAATGATGCGGTTGGCACCGCCCGCGTTTTCAAAAATGGGGGCAAAGCCATTGCGCATCATGGTGATATCTTTGAGCGTGCAATGGCGGCTGTTATCCAACCGGACTTTTTGAAAAGCGTTTCCGTAGCGCGCCACCAGATAATCGCCCACTTTGAATTCCGCATGTGGGATACGAAACGTCAGCCGGAAGGCCCGAGGTCCGGCGGCAACGACAGTGGCCGCCCAGATATCACCGCTACCGATCCGCAGGTGCCGTGTGCGGCCATTGACCACATCAAATCCACGCGGAAAAGTCTTGGCGTTTATTGCGGGAAATGGGTAACCAGTGTCTGGCCGCCACACACAATAGTAGTCACCGGATTTATCTTTTCCGGCGGAGATCACACGGCCTTGGTAGAACGTTACCTGACTCTGCGAAATCAATGGCCCTTCGATGCGGACGTTTCGGCAATGCGCCAGCTCGAAACAGTTGCCGGCATTTTTAACCCGCATAATCAGCGTGACGTGATAAGCGCTGATCGTGGCATTTTTCCAGCCACTCAGGTTGAATGTGGCTTGGCCAATTGCCGGCAGATGATAAATTCCAGGATTGATCATTATCATCCGCGCGCCGTTCTGATACGCCTGTTGTACCTGCTTACCCAACGCGGCGGCGTTCTGAGGATTTCCAACATGCACGGCCCTGACTTCCTGTGCATACGCGGACGCCGGAGCGAAAAGCAGCATCAGAAGCCACACCAAGGCAGAATAGGATTTCATTTGGTTTCTCCGGTCCATGCAGGACTCCCTAAAGGCCGCCGACAACATTTCACCATCCATCATCAATGGCGTTTACGGACAAGCGCTATAATTCCCCTAAGCCAAACCTTCGCCATGAGTTTATATCCGTTGCTTGTCTTTGTCGCTTAATGATTCTGTGGCAAGGGCACATAACGTTGTCCAAGTACCCATAACGCTGTTGCCAAAAGCCTAGTGCTCTGTCACGCCTAAATATTAGGATTGATTGGTCGCAAAGGCTCCAGCGGCAAGGAGCCAGCGGCGAAAACCGGGTCCGTAGACCCATTGAGCCGATGCGACGCCGCAGATGGGGCGTTTGCGGCCAACCCCGCGGGGCGGGGGCCAGGAGGCCGCGGGCTTTGGCGCTCGTCGTCAATGTATGTTCCCATACACAATCCTCCTCCCTTCGCGCCCACAACCCCCTGGCCCTCCGTCAATCCTAATATTTAGGCGTGACAGAGCACTAGTAATTTTCATGTTGAATTACTCCAGTTTTCAATTGACGGACAGATTATTCATTATGATAGAAAGGCTATTCCAGACGAAGGGCCGGCCCCGTGCTTTGTCCAACGATCAAGCGGGTATTGAGCATGGAATACACCGGCGGAATATCCTTATGAAAGATTCCCACATATATCCGGGGTTGGGAATGTGGCCGGTATAGCTTGCCGGTTGATTACGACTGCTGATGCCGCAGGCCACGAAGGTCGTGGCGCAACACTTTGCGCATCAGGTATCGGGAAATCAGCAACGCGGCCAGGGCGCATAAGACCGCGGCAAGGCGACCCGCATGTGCTCGGGCGAACTGGCCGCACAGCAGGCCGGCGACCAGCTCGACGGTGCTTATAATGGTAAACTCCAGGTAGGGGTGTCGCATGGCAATATCTGATTTCTGCGTGCGGACATAACGAATAAAAAGTAGCAGCGTTACGGCAATCATCGCCAGTAATCCCAGAGCTAACGCCGTCAAGAAGGCTGCCCCTGCAGCAAAAACTGCATAATAGAGCGCAAGACAGGCTGCCGATCCGCATGCGGCGGCAATCAGGAACTTCACACGCGGTGCCGCTTTAGGGAACCGGAAGTCATAAAGCCGCGATAAGTGTTCGAGATATCTGAACTGTTCCTTGATGGTTAGTTTGCTTTCGCCGTGCAATCGGTTGCGAAACACAATCGGAACTTCCAGCACCTGTGTGACATGGCATTTGACAATAAGTTCCAGACCAATTTTATAACCGATGGGATTGAGTTCGTCGGCGGCAAGATAAAGGCGGCGGGGCAGCGCAAAGAACCCGGCCATCGGATCGCGCACGGATTTCGTAAAGGGCCGGCTTAACAGCGTCGCCACCGCGCTATTGATCCATCGGAATCGTCCCCAGTCTTCGGTTTTTCCTCCGGCAACATAACGGGAACCGATGGTAAAATCAGCCTTGTTTTGCAGCAGCGGCTCAATAAGCGCCGGGATGGATTCCGGCGGGTGGCTTAAGTCGGCATCCATCACCAGCAGATAATCATAGTGTGCCATCGCCAGCCCGGTGAGAACCGCGGATGACAGGCCGCGTTCGGTCTCCCGGATCCGATAGCTTAACTGCGGCCATTGGACGGATAATTGCGCCAGCATCTCGCGTGTTCCATCCGGGGAATTATCATCGATAACAATAATTTCCCAATTCCAGCCCCGGTCGGACAGAGCGGCGGCGGCCTGCGGAATAAGCCGGGGCAGATTTTCCACTTCACGGTAGGTGGGGACAATGATGCTCACGCCAGGTTCCGGCATGTAAACTCCATGGGCTGCGGTGTTTCGCAAAGGACGGAATAACGATCCATCCCGTTCACGGCTTAATCACGAAATAGATCGGGCAATACTTTCCGCGTTTCATCCCGCAGAAAATTCAGAATCTGTTGCGGCGTTTCAAAGCTCAATACACGCCGGGCGACCCTTTGCGCATCGCGTGAATCAATGCTGCGAATGACCTGTTTAATTTGCGGAATATTGTGGGGCGTAATTGAAAAGTTGCGCAGCCCCAGCCCTACCAAGAGCAGGGTAAATTCCGGATCACCCCCCATTTCACCGCACAGACTGACAGTCGTTTCAGCGCGTTTGGCGGCACGCATGACGTTTTGAATCAACTTGACCACCGCGGGATGGGCGGCAGTAAACAAAGACGCCACACGTTGATTTCCACGGTCCACCGCCAGCGTATACTGAATGAGGTCATTGCTGCCGATGGAAAGAAAATCAGACTCATCAACATAACTGTGCGGCAACAAAGCCGCCGAGGGTACTTCCACCATCATTCCCACGCGGATATAACGGTTGTAGGCGATGTTATGCTCATCCAGATCGTCCATCACTTCGTTGAGCACAAATCTGGCCTGCCGCAGTTCGCGCGGCGTTGAAATCATGGGGAACATCACACTGACATCGCCCAGCACACTGGCCCGCAGGATGGCGCGCAACTGGGTTTTAAACATTTCAATGTTTTGTAGGCACAGGCGGATGGACCGGCACCCAAGAAAAGGATTGGCTTCCGGGGCCTGATCCAGGAATGGAGAATATTTATCCGCGCCAAGGTCCAAAGTGCGGATGATAATGGGCCGGCCGCCTAAGCGCCGGATTGTTTCCGCATAGGCCGCGTAATGATCGTCCTCCGTTGGTTCGCGTTCCGCCGAAAGGTATAAAAATTCGGTGCGGTACAGCCCGATTCCCACGGCTCCCTTTTCCAAAGCGTTGTCGACCTCATGGGGAAATTCGATATTCCCCATGAGCTTGACTTCTTCGCCATCCAGCGTTCTGGCCGGCAGATTCCGGATGCCTTGGAGCTTGGTTTCGTAGCTTTGGACCCGCAATTCATATTTTTTATGCTCGGTAATCGTGACTTCATCGGGGTCAACAATAACGACTCCGCTGTATCCGTTGACCACCAGCAAGTCGCCGGAGACTGTTTCATGCGTGATGTTTTCCAGTCCCACCACGGCGGGGATTCCCATGGAATTTGCGATAATGGCGGTGTGGCTGGTCTGACCGCCGGCTTCAATGGCAATTCCTTTAACGATCTTGCGATCCAGGGCGGCGGTCTGGGAAGGCGTTAAATCCTTGGCGACGATGATCACGGGGCCGTCGGCATCAGTGAGTCGGATGCGGTCCCGTCCGGCCAATTTATGCAACAAGCGCCGTTCAATGTCGTAGATGTCTTTAATGCGTTCCCGGAAGTACTTATCCGGATGTTCCAGGAAATGTTTTCCGTATTCCCGCAGCGCCTTGTGCACGGTGTATTCCGCCGTGTAATGTCGTTCTTCAATACCTCCGATAAAAGCTTTTAATAGCTCGCGATCATTGAGCAATCCGAGGTGAAAGTAGAAAATGGCACCGGTTTCCTTACCCAGGTCGCGCGTGGTGGAATCGCGTAATTCGCGGATGTCATCACTGCTTAAGCTGATTGCCGTTTGCAGCCGTTGCTTTTCGGCCTCGATCTCGGCAACGTTGACGGACCTGCGGCCAATATGCAGATGATCTTCCGTCAGAAGGAATGCCGGGCAAATCACGACGCCCGAGGATACGCCGATACCTTTGATTATTTCCATGATCTGCTTCACCGGCTGCGATGCCCGCCGCGCCGGTACATACGGCTATCGGGCAGGGGGCGTCGGAGCAATGCAGCGTCGGCTAGAACGCTGATAATGCCGCTACCCAACCAATGGGGCTTTCGCGGCTACAAACTCTGGATAGTAGAATAACGGCATTTCCGGAGTTTATCCAGCGATCAAGGGCCGGCGGTCAGGAGTCGCAGAAGGCATCTGCTCCGTACCGCCTGATTTGGCGGCGTGAACCGCGGACCGACGCAAAAGATCTGATCAAAAAATATGGGTGGTGGTGGATTTAGAATTGATTTGAATTATAATGGCAAATCAGCGGCGTGCTGTCGCGACAAGCCTCAAGAAGGCAGTCGCATATGGACGGGTATGGGTAAGATTCCGGCCGCGCCGTATATCCTGATCCGCGATATAAACTATTGGTAATGCAAGCTAAATTGCATGATTTTGAATTTTAAACTCACTGAAGAATGACCTGGCAGCCGGGGTGGGATGGCACGGGTGCTAAAGCCTGATCCGGCCTGCGGTCCAAGCGCAAGGAGACTCATGAGAGCTTCGGTTCATACTGCCCCGGATGCGCAAATCGCCGCTGCCAATCAATCCAAGGGCGTGGGTAGGGTGTTGGGACGCGAAAATCGTTGCCGAAAATTCACATGGCTGGCTGCAGCGCTGGTTGTCGGTTCCAGTACCCAGCTATGTTGGGGTGCCGCAAATGATTCGGTCGTTGGATTGCTCGCCGCCACGCAACCGGCGGCAACTGGACAGGTGGCCTCCGGAGGCGGGGCGAAAAAGCCCATAGGGAAAACAGCTCATCAGAATTCAGCGAGAAAGCTAACTGAAAAAAAGCCGCTACCGGCCTCGGCAACCGCACCCGGCTGGCCAATGAAATTACCACTGGCAACGGCCGCGGATGGGCCAATTTACACCGTTAGCACATTTATGCTGAATTATAAATACCCTCGGAAAATTCTTCCCGCGATCGCGCAGCTGATGAAGCAGCCCTTGCGCCTCGCGGAGTCCCGGGAGGGCTTTGTGGCGGCGGGGCACATGGTGGCGGGAAGCAAAACCGTGCGGCCGGCGTATCCCGACGTGACATTGACGTTGTCGCAAATAAACGCGCGGCATCGACCGCAGCGCTTTTATTTAAGTGCGCTGGAAAGTATTGAACAACAATTAGTTAAATATATAAATAAATCCGGAGTTATTGGCGTATTTGTTCAGGTGACGGGGAAAGATTTCCGCGGCCAAAGAGATTTGCGCCCCCGTGGTGATACCACGTTGCATTTGTCCATACATGAAGCCATCGTCCAGGAAGTGCGGACCATCGCGTCGGGGCGGGGCTTTGGCGGTAAACGGACCATTAATAATAATCGCACAAATTTCATCCGTGCCGATTCACCCATTCAAGCATCAGCCAAACCAACCACAGATGCCGCGGCGGATGATATTCTTGAACGCGGGTGGCTGGATGATTATGTGCTGCGTCTTAATCAGCAGCCGGGACGGCAGGTCAGCATTGCGCTTTCCCCGGGAAGTGAACCCGATTCGGTAATTCTGGACTATCTGGTGCATGAAGCAAAGCCGTGGCTGGTTTACGCGCAGATATCCAACACCGGCACGCCGCAAACCAGTTCCCTGGTTGAGCAATTCGGATTTATTGATGATCAGTTAACCGGGCATGATGATATTCTTAATGTCAATTATGACACCGCCAGCTTCACCAAAGCGCAGGATGTCAATGTATCGTATCAATTTCCCATTTTTGGTATTGACCGACTGCAGGGGCGGGTATTTGGGGGATATCAGCAATACAACGCGTCGAACGTTGGTTTAGGCAACCTGGATTTTAACGGGCGTACCGCTTTCGGCGGCGGGGAGCTGATCGTCAATCTGGCGCAATTTAAAAATCTGTTTGTGTATGGTGTGCTGGGGGCACAGTACCAGCAGGTAAATGTGGACAACGTGAGTTTTCAGCAAAATGGAAGTGCTGATTTCTTTCTGCCGTATGTATCTTTAAGATTAAATCGCACGGGCAATACATCGCGCCAGACCGGAAGCGTGACCGCCTTGGGGCAATATACCAGCGCATCGCAGCAGGCACTGAATAATCTGGGGCGACTTAACACGGATCCAACGTGGGCCATTGTGCAGGCAACCGGTGAAGATTCGTTTTATCTTGAACCCCTGTTGTTTCATAAAAGTTTTGCCGAAGGCCGCAGCGTGCTGGCCAATCAGGTATTGCTGCGTGTCAGCGGGCAATATGCCTTTGGACAGCGCCTGATTCCCCAGGAAGAATCGGTCATCGGCGGTTTGTATTCGGTGCGCGGGTACCCGCAATCCATTGTTGCCGGTGACAGTGGTATTTACGGCACCATTCAGTACAATCTGCATATTCCACGGCTATTCCCGGTGAATCCGAATCCCAAAACCAAAATATTCGGGCATCTATTTCGCTTGGCACCGCAGACCCCTTATGGTCGGCCGGACTGGGACCTGGTATTAAGCGCATTTGTTGACGGCGGTGAAGTGGCCCAAAGTCAAAAGCAATCCTATGAAGCCGGCGCAACGCTGATCAGCACCGGCATTGGAGCGAAAATAACGTTGTCAAAAAACTTCAGCGCCTTGGTGGATTGGGGCGTGGCGTTAAACCCGGTCAGTGCGGCCGCCACCGGGCAGGGAGGCGTAACGGCAGGGTCCAGCGTGGTCAATTTTGTGGTATCGGTAAGCTATTAGCCGGCGACGATATTTTGGATTCGTGCACGCGGCACGCCCCGGAGGGTTTGGTCGCTATTTTACGGAGAAGAGGTATATGTCAGGCAAGATGATGCAACGAAAAAAACAACCCAACGGATACTCTTTACGTCCGCCTTCCGGGGCTGCACGGTGGCAAGTCGCGGCTTATTTGCGCAGTCGCTCGGTGAGCCTGTTGGCGGCTGCGGTCGCGATGGCATTCCCCATTGGGGCGGCACGCGCCGGCGGACCGATACAAGTCGCGAATGTGGCATCGGGTACAGCAGCATTTGCGCAGGCCGGCAGTGTGACGACCATTACCGCGGCCAACAACACCATCATCAATTATCAAAAATTCGGTATCCCGCAAGGTAATACCGTTGATTTTATTCAGCCTTCGGCTTCGGCCCGTGTGCTTAACCGCATTATCGGTCCGACTCCAACCCAAATCGATGGTACACTTAACGCCAATGGCGTGGTGTATTTTGTGAATCCCGCCGGTGTCATGTTTGGTGCCGGCGCGGTGATTAATGTGGGGCAACTGTATGCCGCGGCGGGCCACATGTCCGATGCGGATTTTCTCTCTGGGGTGAATTCATTTACTGAGAACAGCGGCTCGATCACCAATGCCGGGGTCATTAAAGCCGGTGACGTAACATTTGCGGCGGGCCATATCAGCAACAACGGAACCATTCTCACGCCGGAGGGAATGGTGGTCATGGCGGCGGGAAAAGATGTTTATGTGAGCAAACTTGGCTCGCCCTTTCTGGTGCAGGTGGCGGGGACCTCAACGGTCAAAACCGGTGGCACACAGGTCAGCAACAGCGGCACAGTTGACGCTGCCGGTGGGGATGTCGCAATTCGCGCAGGTGATATGTATTCCCTGGCGATTAACACTTCCGGCACAATTAAGGCGGCCAACGTCAGCATCCAGGCTGCTGGTGCCGATTCGACCGTGCTGGTATCCGGTAAAATTGATGCAGCTAATCAGGGGGCTGGTTCCACGGGGGGCACGATTGCCGTTAATGGCGGAAATATTGGCATAGGTGTAACGGCGGATGCGGCGGGGAATTATCACAATGCCTCCGCTGCATTAAGCGCCCAGGGTGCCCACGGCGGGGGAAAAATTCTCATCAGCGTAAAGCCTGATGCCGCCTCGGCTACGGGTTATTCGGATGCCAGTGACTATGATTTTATTGGTTCAGATGCCATTTTGAATGCGTCGGCGACATCCACTGGTAATGGCGGCCTGGTGGATACCTCAGGGCAGGTGCTGAATGTAAGCCCAGGGGCGGTAATTCTGGCGGCTGGGGCGGGCGGTGGAAGTGCGGGACAGTGGCTGCTGGATCCGACCAATGTGACAATTACAGGCTCTACATCTACCGCCACCACCGGCTTTTGGAACGCTGCAACGCCGCCCCACGGGACATTCGAGCCGTTGGGGACAAGTTCCGGCGCGTATACTACGGCCGGTACGGCGGACACGGGCACGATTGATGCAGCGTTGCAGGCTGGTGACGATGTCACTATAACCACCGCGAACGGCAGTAATGGTGGAACGGGCAGTATTACGGTAAGTTCATCAATTGCTCCGACTTTTAACTTCAGTTCCGCCACAACGGTTTCGCTGTCGCTTGATGCCGCTAACAGTATTAATATCAATAGCTCCATAACATCAACGTCAACGGGCTTAGTTGCCCCGATGTTTAACGTTGTGCTCAATAGTGGCGAATCCGCCAATAACTCCGCGGTTACCATTGCCGCCGCTATCGGGACGGCCACGGGAAATGGCGTCCATTCGGTTGCGATCAATCCGAATAGTGGTACGGGTGTCACCGGTGGCAATATTAATATTAGCGCCGGCGGAGTGGTGACAACTAATGGGGGCGGCCAGACATTCAACGGACCGGTGATTCTGGCAACCAACACGAGCTTGGCAGATTCCAATAGCGGAACTATCGCATTTCAGAACACCGTCGACGCGACCAGCAATGGGGGCGAGTCACTGAGCGTGAACACGGCGGGTACGACCACCTTCGCTGGTGCTGTCGGAAGTTCAAAGTCACTAGCCAGTCTGACCGTGACCGGCCCGGCCGGGATCAACGGCGGCACGGTGACCACGACGACCGGGCAGACCTACACCGGCGCAGTGACGCTGGGCGCGAATACCACATTGACCGATCCGGTGTCCATTGACTTTACCAGCACGGTAACCGGCACCGGAGTTACACTGGTCCTTGATGACAGCGGCGGCACCAGCGCGCTGGGCGGTGCGGTGAACACCTACTCGCTGGGCATTACGGCGGGCACGATTGATCTCAACGGCGGCACAGTGACCACGACGACCGGGCAGACCTACACCGGCGCAGTGACGCTGGGCTCGAATACCACAATTACCGATCCGGCGTCCATTGACTTTACCAGCACGGTAACCGGCACCGGATTTACACTGGCCCTAGATGACAGCGGCGGCACCAGCGCGCTGGGCGGTGCGGTGAACACCAAATCGCTAGGTATTACGGCGGGCACAATTGATCTCAACAGCGGCACGGTAACCACGACGACGGGGCAGACCTACAGCGGCGCGGTGACACTGGGCGCATCGCCTATTACGCTCACAGCCAACAACAGCGGCGTGGCTGAAGCGATAACCTTCGGCGGTGCAGTAAATGGTGGCGATACGTTGAATATCGGCAGTGCGGGATCTGCCACGGCATCTAATGCGATCTTCGACGGCAGTGTTGGCGGCACCGTCAATCTGACGGCGTTAAACGTCAGCGGAACCACTTCACTGGGTGGAAATGTCACGACCACCGCAGGCCAATCGTACCTGGAGACAGTGGGCCTGACGACCTCAAATATCACGCTGACGGGTACCACACTCAACGCTTCACCGACTACCGGCGCGGCGTTCAGTGGAGCGGGCATAACTCTGAATCTGAACTTCACCGGCAGCGCTAACTTAGGACGTGTCGCAGCTTTGGGGATTCTGAACTCCACCGGTACCGGCACTGACACGCTTAACGGGGAAATCTCCACAACCGGCGCGCAGAACTATTCGGGCGCAGTAACACTAAATTCGTCACCCATAACACTTACCGCCAACAGCAGTGGCACAGTTCAAACGATAACCTTCGGCAGCACTGTGGATGGCGCGGATACCTTGAATATCGGCGGCGGAGGATTAACATCCAATGCGGTGTTTGACGGTAAGGTGGGCGGCACGACCAACCTGGCGGCGTTAAACGTCAGTGGAGCCACTTCGCTGGGTGGAAATGTGACCACCACCGGCGCGCAGAACTTCCTTGGCGCAGTGACGCTTAACGCGTCACCGATTACGCTCACAGCCAACAACAGCGGCACGGCTGAAGCGATAACCTTCGGCAATACAATAAATGGTGCTGACACGCTGAGTATCGGCGGCGGAGGATTAATATCTAATGCGGTGTTTGACGGTGACGTGGGCAGGACAACCAACCTGGCGGCGTTAAACGTCAGTGGAACCGCTTTGCTAAGTGGAAACATTACCACAACGAGCGGGCAGGCGTATGACGGTACTTTGACGCTCAACGCCGCCAATATTACGCTGACTGACAGCGGCGTAACCGGAATAACATTGAATTCCATCGTGGCGACGTCGTTAGATAATCTCGCGATCAGCCAGACCGGCACGGGTACGGTTTCGTTGGACGGCAGTATCGCAAATCTCAATAATTTCAGTGTCGCCACTGCGGGGACGATCATCTTACGGGGGAACATCACGGCCAATGACCTGTCTATATCTACATCTTCTACCGGCGGCGGGAATCCCTTGAGCGTACCGGTTGCCGTTACCATCAACGCCGATACGCAGAGTTATGCGGCAACAGGCACCGGCGATACCTTGGGAAGCCTCGCTAATCTCCTACTTGCCGATACCGCCGGCACCGCCGCACCGCGCAGCATCTCTTTGACGCAGGATGCAACAATTCAGGATACCGGTTTGCCTGCGCTGACGCAGTTTACAACCGGCGTCTTAACAGGCAGCAGCTACTCCATCACGTCGTTAAGTGGAAATATTACTCTGGCAGGCGGCAGTTCGACGCCCGTATCGGATGCGAATCTCATCCTCAGTGCGGCGCACGGAAATATATCGCTGGGAGCATCCGGCGCTTTTACAATCAGCTCACTTACGGCCACCTCCGCGACGACTGGGGCTATTACATTAGAGGGCAATGTTACAACCACGAACGGACAAACATATAACAGTGCCGTGACGCTAGGTGTCGGTGCTACGCTGACCACAACCAATAGCGCTGTAACCTTCGCTTCGAAAGTGGACTCTGCCTCGGGTATTGCGGAAGCTCTAACCGTCAACGCCGGTACCGGAACCGTGACCTTTGGCGGCGCGGTCGGGGCTGTGAATCCATTGGCTAGTCTTACTGTAGATAGCCCGACAATCATCAACGGCGGTGCGGTGACAACCACGAATGGACAAAGTTATCACGGTAGCGTGACGTTGGGTGCCAATACGACCCTTACAGATCCGACATTTATTGACGTTATCAACACCGTTAATGGTTCTGGATTTTCTCTGACTCTGGCTGACAGCGGCGGCGCTAGCACCCTGGGCAGTGCCGTAACGACCAACTCGTTAACCATTGCCGCCGGAACAATTGCGCTTAATGGCGGTACGGTAACCACATCCAATGGGCAGAATTATATCGGTGCGGTGACGCTGGGGGCCAATACCACACTGACCGATCCGACATCCATTGATTTTGCCAACGCGGTAAGTGGTGCAGGATCGTCTCTGACTTTGGCTGACAGCGGCGGCACCAGCACGTTTAGCGGTACCATAACCACCAATGCGTTGCATGTTACCGCCGGCACAATTGCGCTCAATGGCGGTGCGGTAACCACATCGAACGGGGAGAATTTCAACGGTGCGGTGACGCTGGGTGCCAATACCACACTGACTGATCCGCTATCGATCGCGTTTCTTAATACCGTAAGCGGCCCAGGATTCTTCCTGACTCTCGCCGACAGCGGCGGCACCAGCACGCTGGCGGGTGCCCTAAACACCAACTCCTTAAATATTACCGCTGCGGCAATTGATCTCAATGGTGCTACCGTCACCACCGCCAACAACCAGAGTTACAACGGCGTTGTAGCACTCGGTTCAGATGCCACGCTGAGCATCACGAACAACGGGGCGGTAAATTTTTCGTCAACGGTAAACGCGGCCACAGCCGGTGCCCAATTCTTGGCAGTTGATACCGGTAGCGGAACTGCGACCTTCGGCGGCGCTGTCGGTGGCACGCATTCATTAGCGAGCCTTACGGTTAGTGGTCCAAGCATCATTAACGGTGGGGCGGTGACAACTAACGGTGGACAGAGTTATATCGGAAGTGTAACACTGGGTGCCAATACCGCTATAGCCACCACGAATAATGGCGGCATACGCTTTTCATCAAGCGTCGATGCGTTGACGGCTGGTGCTGAAGGGCTGACGCTTAACGCCGGTACAGGCACGGTGACCTTCGGTGGCGCAGTGGGCGGATTAAATTCACTGGCGGCTCTGACGGTAAGCGGTCCAACGGTTATCAATGGCGGGGACGTGACTACGACAGGTACCCAAATTTATGACAATGGGGTTGCGTTGGGGGCTGATAGTATCCTGGCTACAACGAATAGCGCGGTGAATTTTGCGTCAACTGTAGACTCGGCTTCACCCACCGCGGAATCGCTAACTATTAATGCCGGTACCGGCACTGTGACATTTGGCGGTGCGGTAGGCCAAAGCCACGCGTTGGCAAACCTGACCGTCACCGGATTGACACAAATCAACGGCGGGACGGTGATCACTAACGGCGGACAATCGTACAACAGCATCGTGGCGCTGGGCGCTAATGCCGTGCTAGCCGGCACGACGCTAAATAGTTCGACCACACCGGCAGTATTCAGCGGCAGCGGTGATACATTGACGCTGGACTTCAGCGGTAATGCGAATCTTGGAGCCATTTCCACCCTTGGAAGTCTGGTCACTAGCGGTCCGGGCGCAACTACGTTGTATGGTAATATTACCACCAGCAGTGCCCAGAGCTACAACGGAACCATAGCTCTGGCCGCTACGCCGATCACATTGACCGGTACAACATTAAATGGTTCATCCACACCCGCGGTATTCAGCGGCAGCGGTAGCTCATTGACTCTGGCCTTCAGCGGTAATGCTGATCTGGGCGCTATTACCGCTCTGGGCAGCCTGGCCGACACAGGTTTGGGGACAACCACGCTGTATGGCGATATTACCACCAGCGGTGTCCAGAGCTACAATGGAACTGTATCGCTGGGCGCTGCTGCAATCATCCTGACCGGCACAACATTAAATAGTTCATCCACACCGGCCGTATTCAGCGGCAGCGGTGATACATTGACACTGAACTTCAGCGGTAACGCGAATTTTGGAGCCATTTCCACCCTTGGAAGTCTGGTCAGTAGCGGTTCGGGCGCAACTACGTTGTATGGTGATATTACCACCAGCGGTGCCCAGAGCTACAACGGAACCATAGCTCTGGCCGCTACGCCGATCACATTGACCGGTACAACATTAAATAGTTCATCCGCACCCGTGGTATTAAGCGGCAGCGGCGGCGCATTGATTCTGGCCTTCAGCGGCACTGCTGATCTGGGCACTATTACCGCTCTGAACAGCCTGGCAGACACCGGTTCGGGGACGACCACGCTTTATGGCAATATCACCACCAGCGGTAATCAGACCTATAGTTCGCCGACTGGAATTGCTTCCGCTTTGACCTTAACAGGTACCAGCTTGAATCCCTCTCCGAATGCGGCGGCGATATTCAGCGGTGCCGGCGCACCGGCATTGACGCTGGATTTCAGCCGGTCCTACAATGTTAATCTGGGTGCCTCCAGTGGCCTGGCTTCACTGGATTTGGGCGTGCCATCAACGGTTCCTTTCAATATCCTCACAAGCACGACTCTAAGTTATCCGCTGACCGTCGCCGGAACGGTTACGGTTGGTCAGAGCGGCGACCCGGCGGGAAGCGTAATAACGCTTACTGGATCGGCCTTTACCTTTAAGAGTTCTTTTGATGCCGCAAGTCCCAATGATGGTGTCGTTTTTGCCGCCTTGAGTGGAACGCCAAGTAACGTGGAATTTGACGGCGTTGTCGGCGGCAGCAGCGCAAATCCTGATC
This sequence comes from Phycisphaerales bacterium, assembly GCA_027313145.1. GTDB lineage: Bacteria > Planctomycetota > Phycisphaerae > WQYP01 > WQYP01 > JAMDCX01. The sequence goes on from DAHVEJ010000067.1 coordinate 17,462, forward strand.
TGGCGTCGTTGACTGTCCAGGGAACAGCCACGGTCAACGGAGGGGCGGTCAATACCGTCAATAGCCAGATTTATGACGGCGGCGTCACGATCAATGGCGGTGGGACAACCACGTTTACCAGCACGCAGGGAGGAATTGCGGAAAACGGCGGGATCAGTGATACAGCCGGCGGTATTACGTTGTCCCCGGATTCGGCCCTCATGGTGCCCAATCCGGATCCGATACTGGGGGCGGGCGCGACAACGGGAGATTTCCGCCCGCAGAATTATCTCACGCTTAACGGCAATATCACCGCTTCCGGAACCGTCACGCTGGCCCCCAATGCGCCGAGCTTTAACAATGTAAACAATCCCGTTCCCGACGCCGCAACCATTATTACAACAGTTCAATCCGGGACTGTTACAATTGCCGGAACAAATATCTACATGGGTATGGGACAAAAGTGGACCTCACTTACCAGCCTGACGCTCAATGCCAACGCGGCCGGCGGTGCTAATGTCGCGGCGCTTGGTGATCTGAACGTGGCGGGCACGCTAACGGTTAGAGCGAACACCATTGATATGCTGTTGCGTCCCGCCGGATCGCAACTGGTACCGGGAAGTTCTTCAGGGGTGCTGGGCTTGCATGTCAATACGCCAGGTTCGGAGGGTGTGGATATTGTGGCCAATAGCCTGAATTTAACGGGCAGCATTGTCCCAGTGGGTGCCGTTACGGATTACGCACCCCAGTTCGCCTATGGGCCGGGCGGTACAGTTACTGGCAGTATCACGCCGAATTCGCCTGGCGTGCACTATTACGGCGTCAACGTGGTACCCTCAACTCTCATGGCTTCCGGAATCGCGGATGGCCGACTAACCACCTATTACCTGGACCTGAAAGCCAGCGGGCCGTCAACCTCAAATGTAACGGTGGCAGTCGCGCCCATTCTCCCCCCTCCGCCGCCGCAATTCAATTCGGTTGTGGTGCTGTCATCGGAGCAACGGCAAATTCTGCGTGAAGCGGGCATTAACGCCCGTAACACTTCCATTGACAATATTCTGAACTTGTTTGGCGGAAAAGCCGTGTTCAACGATATTCCCACCAGCGATGGAATGATTATCGTGCATCCGACGCTCCTGGATTACTATGTCACCACCAGTCGCTTGCCGTACCAGCAGACCAGGGAATTTATCGCCATGTATCGAGATTTATTTTTGGCTCCGGTAATAGATCCGAAAACCCACGAGCCGGAATTGGACCAAAGGGGTAACCCGGTTTATCGCTCAAGGAGAATGGAACTGCATGTGCTGTTCCGCGATTCTTATAATGACTACTCCAAGGCGGTTGGCGCAGCTCATGCCACACCATTAGGATTCCGAACCTGGCTGGAAAAGACGCCGGGACAGGCTAAAGTGCTTAGCACGTTAAATCAATTGCGCACGCTTATGCGGCAGGTGCGGGTGCTTGGCCTGACATCCGTAGAGTTGCGGCTGTCGCACAGCACGATTTTGGCGGAATTAAATCCTGGTGCCCTGTCCGAAAGACAGTTTGAGGAAACGGTAATGGGTCACCGATTATCCAAGTTATGATCATGATGGTTTCATCCGTCGCAATTTTGTTTTGCGGTGTTATACTCCTTTAAAAATAAAGGGCCATTAAATGTCTGATCTGAACATAGAGCCGTTGCTTCAACCGCTAGCCGCGGAGCATCCATGCGGTGAGGATTTATCCTACGATCCGGATTTCATGGAACTGGAACGTCTGATTCAGGGCACGCCTGAACGGGAAATGGGTGACGTAAAGATCGCGGCCGAGGAACCGGATTGGCGCGATATTTCAGGCCGCTGTCAGGCGTTGCTGGCGCGCACGCGGGATTTGCGCATCATGGTGTACCTGACCCTGGCGGAACTAAAATTACGCGGCGCGCCAGGTTTTCGTGATGGAATTGTGCTGATTCAAAAAAGTTTGGAATCATTCTGGCCGACACTTTATCCGGCCCTGGATCCGGATGATAACAATGACCCCACCTTCCGCGTCAATGCCATTGCCGCAATGTCGCCGCAAGGGGATGTTTATGGTGACATCCTTAAGTTTCCGGACCGTCTTCGCAGTATGGTGCTGGCCGACTCCAAGCAGATCGGCCGTATATGCCTGCGGGATATTCTAATTTCCCGCGGTGAATTAACCCCTCCAGAGGGCGAAGAAAAAAAGGATCCTGGCATTATTGACGCGGCCTTCAAGTCCGCAACCCCAGATTCTCTGGCCGTGATTTCCCGGGCGATTGACGAGTCCATCGCGGCATGGGATGCCATGGACGCGGTATTAACCGCCCATGTTCCG
>DAHVEJ010000068.1 GCA_027313145.1 Phycisphaerales bacterium
TTATCGGTTTTCAGTCGCCGCAGAATATAGGGTTGCACCAGTGCCCGCAAAGGCGCATAACCGCCCGGCAATTCCGCGACGGATTTGGCATACGTGCCGAAGGCTTTTGCTCCCCCCAGCAAGCCGGGATTGAGAAAATCGAAAATTGACCACAAATCTGAAAGCCGATTTTCCACCGGCGTGCCCGTCAGCGCCACCCGTGCCGCCGCCTTAAACTGCTTGACGCTGCGTGTCTGTTTGGTGCCGGAATTTTTAATCGCCTGCGCTTCATCAAGAATCACCACATTCCACGGCCGCTGGGCCAACCACGCCAGTCGCGTTGCCATGCCGTAGGTGGTGATCAGCAGATCCATGGATGCGATGTTCTGCGCAATAGTTTCCTGATTGCCATCGGACCAGTCATCAAGCTTTTCAGAAGGGTGTACGACGCAGGCCTTCAGGCTGGGTGCGAATTTTGCCAGTTCATCGCGCCAATTGGCGATCAGCGACGCGGGAACAATCAGCAAGGATGGCGGCGCGGATATTGTCCCTGCGCTATGCTCCTTCAAATGCAGGAGCAAGCCCAGTACCTGAATGGTTTTGCCCAACCCCATATCATCCGCCAGGCAGGCACCCAGCCCCAATTGCGCCATAAAATACAGCCACCGCACCCCGATTTTCTGGTAAGGCCGCAGTGTGGCCAATAAACCCGAAGGCGCATCGGTCGGCGGGGCTGCTTCAGGATTTCGCAACTCCGCTAATCGCGCCGTCAGCCAATCTCCGGCAACAACTTCCGACCAGGCGCGTGTAGATTCCTCGGCTGTTACGGCCGTGCCGCTGGTTACACCCACGCCCGAAAGCATTCGCATGGCTTCAAAAAAGGAGACGCCGCCGGTGCCGGCTTGCGTTTCCACATGCTTCCAAATTCCCAGGGCTTCAGTGAGTTTTTGTTTGTCAATTTCAACCCACTGCCCCTTCAGCAGCATTAATCCGTTGGAGGCGGCTAAAATTGATTGCAGTTCCTCCTCGCTGACTTTGTGCCCGTCCACGCTGACATTTACAGAGAAATCCAGCAGCGCATCAGCGTCCAGCCGGGTTTTTGCTTGTTTGCCAATGGTCACATTCACCACCGCGCGGGAGGGTTTGCCGGCCCGCCACCAATTCGGCACGCGCACCACCAGGCCGCTTTCTTCAAACACCGGCACATCCTGCAGAAAGCGGTAGGCCGATTCCGGTCTCCACGCCAGCGGGTGATATATATCTCCTGAATCCACAAGTTCACGCACCAGTTGGCTTTTCTCCGCCGCTCTTTCAATCGGTGTCAGCAACGCAATAAGCCGCTCGCGATTTCCGGCACCGGCGTATTCTTTCAGAGCTTCGCTTAGCGGCAGGTGCCGCAAGGTTGCCTGCGCTGATAATCGATTGGCGTAGGTTGCCAAAAAAGCAAAAGGGTTTGAAGGATCACGTTTGTTTTCCGCCAGATGAAACGTCACGCGACCCACCAGCCTCCAGATAGGGTTCTTTTCCTTGAGATAGTCCGCCGTTCCACCGGGAAAGTCGGCAATTTCCCGACGAACCAACTCATCGAGATCAGTCCATAGTCGCGTCAGCAGTTGGGCGTTCAGGTATTCCAGCCCCTGCATGGGCGGTGCCTGCATGCAGCGGAAGGCCAAATCTTCCAGGGTCGGCGGCGCAAGAGCCTGCGGGGCGGCATGATTTTCCAGTCCGGGCGTGTGGCACAGGCGTAAGAGATAATCGCGCCCAAAATCACGGAAATAAGCGAGTTCGGCCGTCAGATGGCTTTGCAGTTCAACGGTGGCCAGATGCAGCAACCCTTGCGATTCACTCTTGGCAAAGCCGTTCGCGATGCGCTGTTGAATTGCCGGTGACATCGTTGACGTCTGAATTTCCGCATGATGATTCCAAAGCAGATTTCCTTCCGGTGTAATTTGCAGTGTGCCATTCATGCCAGGCTTGTAACCAAATATGTGTCGGCAGTCAACGTCGTCCCTTTTGGCTTATTAGAATTTGTTGGTGTTGGGATGCCATGGTATTGGCGAGGGCTGCCAGTCGAGGTAGATATCTATTTATGTTCCTCTTTCCATCGCCGGCTCGGTGTGGGCACCGAATATGGCCGATCCGATTCGCACCAGTGTGGAACCTTCTTCAATGGCGATCTCAAAATCACCGCTCATGCCCATTGAAAGGTGCTTAAAGTGCGGCCCACATATTCTCCGGAAACGCAACTCATTAAATATCTCTCTTAATGTGATAAAGCATTGTCTGGCTTCTTCGGCATTGGCGGATTGGCGGGCCATCGTCATGAGTCCCACAACCTGCAGATGCGCCAGGGTTTCAAACTGTTCAGCCATGTGAACTGCCGCCGGTATCGGCACGCCGTGCTTGGACGCTTCACCGGACGTGTTGACTTCCATGAGAATCGGTATGGCTTTTTCCCGCCGACCGCCCAGATCATTGAGGTGTTCCGCCAGGCGCAGCGAATCAACGCTATGAATTAGTTCGCTGGCGGCAATAGCGCCGGCGGCTTTATTGCGTTGCAGATGGCCGATCATATGCCATTTAAGTTGCGCGTTGATTTCCGCACCGTCCGCCATGGTTTCCGTAAGCCATTCCCGCACTTCCTCATGACGGGTTTGCAGATTTTGTACGCGGCTTTCTCCGAAATGCCATTGCCCCGCGGTAATAAGTTGCTGAATCTGTTCCATGGCCGCATATTTGCTCACGGCAATAAGTGTGATATCACCTGGATCGCGGCGCGCACGACTGGCCGCCGCACGGATTCGTTCCTGAACCTGTTTGAGTTTAACCGTTACATCCATGGCAAATCCCTCATACAACAAAACCAGAAGACGGGTATTATTGTCACTTATCTAAAAATGTAAAGAGGTCGATTGTCCCAAAATCAGGGACAAAACAATTCCCTTGTTCGGGAGTACATATAACGGGCCAAAATATGGATAATTTGTGAAATAAATTTTCGCAATTCGGTAGGTAGCGTCGATCACAATTCTCGCATTTTGTCACGCTGCCAGATTTTCTGATTCGTCCGGGTTTGCCGATGAATCGGTAAAATGCGGGTTATCCAACTCCCACTGGGCGCGCCAGGAAAGAAAGTTATCAACAGCCGCCTCAAAATCGTTTACGGAATCAATAACGCGCATGGCATCGCGCAATACCCGACATGGATTCATGTGCTTGGCATACCAGCTCACGCGCTTGCGAAATTCAAGAATTGCCACACGTTGATTGCGGAAGCGGATCATGTTGTAAAAATGGTCCCGCATATATTGGCACTTTTGCTGAATCGTCGGCGGCGGCAGAAGTACGCCCGACTGCAAATACGTCTGCACATCTCGAAGCACCCACGGGGCCGCCAGCGCCGCGCGCCCAATCATCACGCCGGCGCAACCAGTTACGTCAATCATCCGTTTTGCATCCTGGGCGGTGCGGATATCGCCATTGCCGATAATCGGAATTTTATGCACCGCCGCAACCACCGCGGCAATGCCATCCAGCCGCACCGTGCCATGAAATCTCATTTCCGTGGTGCGGCCATGGACCGTCACCGCCGCGATTCCCACCTGCTCGAGCCGATTGGCCAGAAACGGGGCTACCAGCCGCTGGTCATCCCACCCCAATCGCACTTTTGCCGTGACCGGAATATGGGGTACCGCCCGCACCACGCGCTGGGCCATATCCAGCGTGCGGGGGATGTTGCATAACAAGGCTGATCCGCCGTCGCGTTTGGTAATTTTATCCACGGGACAACCCATGTTGATATCAATAATCGTCGCTCCATGATCCGCCGCCCATTTTGCGGCATCACATAAGCGCTGGGGATCAGCCCCGTATAACTGCATGGAAAGCGGAGAATCCTCCGGACAGGTGGCGGCCAATTCCATGGATCGTTTATTTTCCCGCAGCACGCCTTCCGGGCATAACAGATCTGTACACGCGAGCGCGACGCCGCCACAGGCTCGCGCCACCAGTCGAAACGATACATCGCAGTAACCGGCAATTGGTGCCAGCAACGCGTTGCCGGCAAGTTGCACATTACCAATCCGCAGGTGCGGGGGTGCCATCCATGTAGAGACCTCTTTCATAGAGGCACAATTATAACCGCGGACAGGCAGTCTGTCCGGCGGGGGCGGGATGTGGAAATTTAACTGATCCTTCCCCCTCGGCGATTCGCGGCCCGAAATGACACATGGCGTTAGCTCAATGCGGCAGCGTTGAATTCGCGGCGGAATATGGGGCAATGGTAATATTCCATTTACTTCGTCGCAAATGTTTTAGTGCGTGATAATGGACAGCGGATATATTGTCGGGATATGTGAATCTGGACGTGGCAATCTTTCCGGGCAGGCGGAAAAATCAACGGCATAAATGCCGGTGCCAGGGGAATGCTTGGTCTTGGAAACTCGCATCGCGGAGGCCCGCCCGGATTTATTGCCACGCCCTGAATCTAAATGTCTTTCGCCGCACAAACCCCCGCCGCATTGGAGATTTATCCGCATGGCGTTAAGATTATGTTAGTAGGATAGGAATTTGATGATGCCGGAATTGGAAACACCTGTAAACGCTGCACCCGCGGATTTAATAACCTCAATCGACCAGTTGCGCGCTGTGCTGCCCGCCATTACGGATGCGATGGCTGCGACTATGACGGCGATTGCCCAACGGTATACCTTCCGGTTGCCGCGATTTTATGCTGAAAAAATTCTGCTTAATGATGTGAATGATCCGCTATGGGTTCTGGCGTTGCCTAATGCTGGTGAGCTAAGCGATACCGGTGAAGAACGCTGGGATGCGTTTCAACTTGCTGACCGGGCTGTGAATCACCCGCGGTGGATTCAGAAATACCGTTATGAAGCGCTGCTGCGGGTAACGGATTTCTGCAGCGGACTGTGCCGCTACTGCTATTTAAAGAATAGAGATGTTACGCCGGGGCGAATATCGCATCAGGAAATTGACGCCATGTTTGATCAGGCTGAAAAGTCGCCGGGGCGAAGCGAACTGCGTGAGATTATTTTAAGTGGCGGTGATCCCCTGGCCGTTCCGCCCGTCGTGCTTGAGCACGTGGCCTTGCGGATGCACAGGCTCAATAAAACCGTCGCGCGTCGCATTACCGTTACCATTCACACCCGTGAGCCGGTCTGGTATCCACAGCGGATAATTGGTAACACGGCCTTGCATCAGGCATTGAAAGAATTGTCGCCGTCGTCGTATATTCTGCATGTGGTTCATCCTCGCGAAGTCACAACCGAATTGCATCAGGCGATGCTGGCGTTGACGGAACTGGCGGATTCCCGCCGCCCGCTGATGATGACTCAGCATCCGCTTTTTCGAGGCATCAACGATAATGCCTCAATAATTACAGATATGTATGACCGTATGGATTCCGGTTCGGTGGTGTTCAAGCCGTATTATCTGATTCATCCATTTCCGGATGGCACCTTGCCCCAGCATCGCCTGACTTTGCCGGAAAGCCAGAAGATTCTGCGGGATCTGGCGTCCGCGCCCGGCACGCGCGTGCCTTTGCTGACTATCCCGACCCCCATGGGCAAATGTGTCATTGGCCCGTACGAGCAACTGGTTGATCGCGGCGGTTATTATCTTCTGCATACCAAAGACGGTGTCCCGGTGCAATACGCCATTTCCCCGCACTATGATCCGGCTGAAACCAGAGTGCACATTCCGATTATGCCGGAAGTCCATCCCAGTGCTGCGGTATCAAAGGTCGGGTGACGGTTGTTGGTTCATGGCGGAAGAATCGCCTCTGGATCAAAGCCGAGCAGTTTTAATCGAAGCAGGGTTAGCGCCATTTGACTGCTGCGCAGGCGAATGCTTTGGCGGTCCCCGGAGAATTGGCAGTTCCGGACATAAATGTCCCCAGGTCCCTTCGGCCCGGCAATACTGATATACACCAGCCCCACGGGATTATGCGGGTCATCGCTGACCGGACCGGCATTGCCCGTAACCGCAAGGGCCCAATGTGCTTCCGCCCGGTTCCGGGCCTGTTGCGCCATCGCGGCGGCTACTTCCCGGCTGACAGCTCCGTATTTTTTAATGAGTTCGGGGTCAACACCAATGTCCGCCGATTTGCTTTCATCACTGTACGTGATCCAGCCCCGCTTGAAACATGCGGAACTTCCAGGAACGTTCGTGAGCATCATCGCGATCCATCCGCCGGTGCAGCTTTCCGCAGTGGTGACGGTTCTCTCCTGGCTTAGTAATGCCTGCACGACAACGGTTTCGAGAGCGACCTGATCCGCTGAAAAAATCAGTTCACCCAGCCTTTGACGCACCGTGTTGGCCATTTCCTCAATCATTGCGCCGGCTTCTGAGGGCTTTCCCGTGGCGTAGATGCGAACGGAAACAATGCCGTCGTGAACGGTTGTGCCGACGGATGGATTCGTTCCGCGCTTCATGAGGTCGGCAATACGGGAGCCGATCCAGGATTCGCCGGCACCACAGATATTAAGCGCCATGATCCGTCGCACCATGTTGCCCGCCGCCGCTTGCAGCAACGGTTTGTAGGACAGTTCAAACATCGCCTTCATTTCCTTGGGCACGCCGGGCATTACAAATATTTGCGTGTGGCTCAGGCGGGCCAGAATTCCCGGTGCCGTGCCACATGAATTCTTGACACACGAGGCGCTAAGTGGTCGCATCGCCTGTAGCCGATTGTTCTCCGTCATGGTCCGATTGATCCGCCGAAAAAAAGCCTCCAAGTCGCTCAAGGCAACCTGATCCATTACCAGCGGCTCACCCATCGCCTCAGCCACAGCGCGGCGTGTGAGATCATCTTCGGTGGGACCTAATCCGCCGGAAATAAGCAGAATGTCGCATTGCGTAATGCTCTGTCTGATGGCGGCAACAATAGCCGATTGATTATCGCCAATAGTCAGTTGCAACTGACAACTGATTCCCAACTCTGTGAGTTGCCGCCCCAGCCACGCGGCATTGCTGTTAATGGTTAGCCCCGAGGTAAGTTCATCGCCAATCGAAATGATAATCGCATTCATGGTCGTCAGGCCTTTCCGGTCCGTGGGTAAATTGTCGCCAATTATAAATACTTGGCAAACCGAATTATATTGTGCCCCCGGAAGCCCGTCCGACCAACCGCGCGTCACAGTGGCCGTGGGTCAGGTCGAGGGCCAAATTAGTTTGCGGACAAACGGTTTTTATTTCCCATTGCGGCAGGGTTGGTGTTATCGTAGATGATAAGTGGTGCGACGATTGTTAATCGAGGAGTTTCCCATGCCGACTGAATTCAGCAATTACGAGCATCATTTTGACATTCTCCACAACATGCAGGATGTTGTCCAGGATAATCTCGGTTACCTTTCGCCTGTGGATAAAGCGTGGCAACCGACCGATTATCTACCAGATTTAACGGCCGGCAACTGGCACCAGCAGGTGCAGGATTTCCGGACTCCCGCGCAAAGCTTGTCGGATGAAACTCTGGTGGTACTCGTCGGAGACATGGTCACCGAAGAGGCGCTGCCAAGTTATTCTGTTTCTCTGAATCTTATCGCACGCGATCATGAGGGGACAACGCAAAAGCCCTGGGCAAAATGGATGCGCGCCTGGAGTGCCGAGGAAAACCGCCATGGAGATTTGCTGAATGCCTATCTCCGTCTTACGGGGCGGGTGGACATGCGCAGTATCGAAGTGACCATTCATCATCTCATCGCCAATGGTTTTAATCCCAGGGCCTATCCTGATCCTTATAACGGATTGGTTTACACGTCATTTCAGGAACGGGCTACCCGGATTTCCCATAACAATGTCGCTAAAGTTGCCGCGGCACAAGGCGATCCGAACCTCGCCAAAATCTGCCTGCGGATTTCCGGTGACGAGGCTCGCCATGAAGCGTTTTATACCATCATGACCGGAAAGGTAATGGAGGCGGATCCGGAAGGCGGAATTTTGGCGTTTCGGGAAATGATGCGCGGTCTGATTGCCATGCCGGGCCGGCTGATGTATGACGGGAAAGATGCGGATTTGTTTGATCATTTTGCGGTGGTTGCCCAACGCATGGGGGTTTATACCGTCCATGATTATGCCGCCATTATTGAGCACCTGATCAAAACCTGGGACATCGCTTCGCGCTCGGTTTCCGGTGCCGCCGCAAAAGCGCAGGAGTATCTCTGCAAGCAGGCGGAGCGGTACCTTAGTCATGCTGATCGCATCGCGGATTTCCAAAGAGGTCTGCCGCCGGTAACCTTCAGTTGGATTCAGGGGCGCGCAGTTTAAATGGATGCAAGTCAGAAATCCGTTTCATGGACTATCGGCGAACTGCTACAGTGGACAACGGCGTATTTTACGCGAAGCGGCATTGATGAAGCTCGTCTTTCCGCGGAACTGTTGCTGGCCCATAGCCTTAACTGCTCCCGCATGGCCCTTTACACGCGCTTTGAACAAATCCCTCCAGCCGAACACGTTGCAGCATTCCGGGAGATGGTTAAAAAGCGGAAAGATCACACGCCGGTGGCCTACCTGATTGGAAAGGCTTGGTTCTACTCTCTGGAGTTTACTGTTACCCCGGATGTGCTGATTCCCCGGCCCGATACCGAAACCATCGTGGAGCAGGTGATTCGGCTGGCCCGGATGACACCTGCATGGGAAGCGCCGGAAATATTGGATATGTGCACCGGTAGCGGCTGTATCGCCATCGCGTTGGCTAAAAACCTGCCCACGGCTCGGCTCACCGCATCGGATATCAGCCCTGCCGCTTTACGCATTGCGGAAAAAAATGCGGCCGCGCATGACCTTGCCGCCCGAATCCGCTTTCTTTCAGGCGATTTATTTGAACCCGTCGCCGCGATGTCTCCCCCCGTCAAATTTCATGCCATTGTTTGCAATCCTCCGTATATTGTCGCTAATAAAATTGCCGAGCTTATGCCGGAGGTTTCCCAGCATGAACCAAAGGTGGCGTTAAATGGGGGGGCGGATGGATTAGATTTTTATCGTCGCCTGGCATCGCACGCCCCTGAATATTTACTGCCCGAAGGAGCGCTCATTGTGGAGACGGCGTTTGATCAATCGTCCGATGTTCAAGATATTTTACTGGCACAGAAGGACTTTCATGATAGCCGCATCATTCGTGACGCGGCAGCCCATCCCCGGTGTGTACTGGTGAGAAAGGCCGCAGCCGGGTAATATTCGCGCTTATCGATTAAGCGCGTGGCGCCTGTAGCTTGGGTTTTATATATGGCCATTGATTATTGTCGTTTTCCCGCAGATTTCACTTGGGGTGTCGCAACCGCAGCCTATCAGATCGAAGGTGCGGTGGCAGAGGATGGCCGGGGACCCTCGGTATGGGATACTTTTTGCCTTCGTCCGGGTGCGGTTTTCGCCGGGCAATCTGGTGCGATAGCCTGCGATCATTATCACCTGTATCGGCAGGATGTTGCCTTGATGAAGGCGTTGGGCGTCAAAGCGTATCGCTTTTCCGCCTCATGGCCGAGAATATTTCCCGAAGGAACCGGCGCAGTCAATCAAAAGGGCCTGGATTTTTATAAACGACTGGTGGATGAACTGCGATCGGCAGGAATTCAGCCATGGATGACCCTGATGCATTGGGACCTGCCGCAGGCACTCGAAGATCGATACGGCGGATGGGAGTCCCGGCAATGTGCGGTGGATTTTGCGTCCTATGCCGGATTTATGGCCCGAAATCTCGGCGACCGCGTGGAGGGGATATTTACCATCAATGAATTTGTCTGTTTCCTGGATAAAGGTTATGGCTTTTCTGATGAGCCGTTTGCCCCCGGCAAGCAAACATCGGTCAAAGTATTGAACCAGGCCCGGCACCACGCGGTGCTCGGTCATGGAATGGCCGTTCAGGCTATCAACGCCGTAAGCAAATGTCGCGTGGGTCTGGCGGAGAATATTCCTAATTGCGCGCCGATTCTTGAAACGCCCGAACATATCAACGCGACGCGCAATGCTCTGCGTGAACGCACCGGAATGTTTCTCACGCCGATTCTGGAAGGTGCCTACCATCCGGCATATCTGGAAGCTCAGGGAGCCGATGCTCCTGTATTCACCGATGATGATATGAAAATAATATCGTCCCCGGTCGATTTTGTCGGGCTGAATCTTTACGCCCCCACGTATATCCGCCATGATCCGTCCAAAGCGTGCGGATACAGTGAGGTTGAATGCGGCCCGCATTATCCCCGCATGCACATGCCCTGGCTGACCATCGGGCCTTCAATTACCTATTGGGGGCCGCGTCTGGTTGCCGAACTGTGGAACGTCAAGGCGATTTTTATTACAGAAAACGGCTGCGCCTATCCTGATGCACCCGATGCGGACAATAAAATATGGGACACCGCCCGGGTAATGTATCTGCAGCAACATCTCATCAGCGCGCACCGGGCGGTCAGCGAAGGCTATGCGCTCAAGGGCTACTTTCACTGGAGTCTGTTGGATAATTTTGAATGGGCCTGTGGCTATAGCAAACGCTTCGGTCTGCATTACGTCAATTACCAGACCATGGAACGCATCCCAAAATTAAGCGCCGAATTTTATTCGCAAGTGATTCGCCGAAACGCTCTGGGCTAAGGGGCCGGAGATTACAGTGGACAGAGATTGCTAAAATTTAAGATTTCAAATGTCAAATTTCAAATTTCAAATTTGAGATTCCAGATTCCAGGTTCGTCGCCTCTCGATGCGTTCAACATCGTGCTGTAAGATTCATGCCATGAATGTGTTACCCATAGATACGTTTTTGCCGCAAATTATCTCCCTGCTTTCGCAGCAGCGGGCGCTGGTGCTTACCGCGGAACCGGGCGCGGGCAAAACCACGCGTGTTCCGCCCGCCCTCTTGGAGGCCGGAATTCTCTCCGCCGGCGCTCCACGTATTGTCGTCCTCCAGCCACGGCGCCTTGCGGCCAAAGCCGTCGCCGCGCGTATTGCCGAGGAACACGGTTGGACGCTTGGCCATCAGGTCGGGTACCAGGTCCGGATGGAGAAACTGGTCCGTCCGGATACAGTTTTGCGGATCATGACCGAGGGAATTCTGGCTCGCCAATTGTTGGATGACCCTTCCCTGGAACATGTCGGTGCCGTGATATTGGATGAGTTTCATGAACGCAGTATTCACAGCGACCTGACCTTGGCCATGCTGCGGCAAGTGCAAAAGACGATTCGTCCGGACCTTCTGATTCTGGTCATGTCCGCCACCCTCGATGCGCAGGAAGTCGCACAGTATCTGGATAACGCACCGGTGCTAAGCGTGCCGGGGCGGTTGTATCCGGTGCGAACAATCTACCAGACCGGAAGCGAGGGACGACTGGAATATCGGGTCATGTCTGCCGTACGCGCGGCACTGGAACTGGAAAATACCGGACATATTCTCGTATTTCTCCCGGGGGCAATGGAGATTAATCGTTGTGCGGCCATCGCCAGGACCTTGCCGCTGGCGGAGCACTACGCCATACGCACATTGTATGGTTCCATGCCGCTGGAGGCTCAGGTCAACGTACTCAAAGCGTGCCCGCAACGCAAAATTATATTTTCCACCAATATCGCCGAAACATCCTTAACCATTGATGGCGTAAGAGTTGTCATTGATTCCGGGCTGGTGCGGCAGGCCAGTCTTGACGCGCAGCGCGGCGTTGATCGACTTGATTTAATACAAATCAGCAAAGCCTCTGCTGATCAACGCATGGGCCGCGCCGGCCGCACCGCACCCGGGGTATGCATCCGACTATGGCCGGAATTGCAAACCAAACACCTCAAAGATTTCGAGATTCCCGAAATCAAGCGGGTTGATCTGGCGCAAAGTATTCTAACGCTCTATGCCTGGGACCGGCATGGCCCCCAGGGCTTTGAATTCTTTGAATCCCCGCCGGCGCACCGCACGGAATCTGCGGTGGAATTATTGCGGGAGTTGGGTGCCTTAGAGCCCGTATCCGATGGATTGCGGCTCACGGTGATTGGGAAAAAAATGTTGGATTTGCCGCTGCATCCGCGTCTGGGGCGGCTGATTCTCTTGGCTATACAGAGTGGTAAAGAGGCCCTGGGCGCTGTGCTGGCGGCATTAATTTCCCAGCGCGATATTGTATCGTCGCGCAAGGTTCAGCGGGGGGCGGGTGTCGGGGATTCGGATGTTTTGATCCGGGTCATGGCCTTGGCGGAAAAAGATGCTCATGGTGCGTCCGTTACGATCGACGCAATGGGAGCCGCTCAGGTTCGTGCCGTGGCCAATGAGTTGGGGCGACTGATTGGCACCAAGATTGATTTTTCGCAGGTTGCCGGGAACACGAACTCTGCGGAGATTGGCGACTTGCTGCTGCGGGCTTACCCGGAACGCATTTGCCGCCGAAGGGAAACCGACGCTACGCGGGCAGTCATGGTCGGTGGGGGCGGGGTACGTATGGGACCGGGGTCGGTGGTACTTCGAGCGCCCTTATTTGTGGCGGTGGACATCTCCGCGTCTAACAGCCCCGGCGAGGCGATGGTGCATATTGCATCGGCTATAACGCATCAGCAACTGGCACACATGTATCCCGAATCCATCCGGGAGGAGAAAAGCGTAGAGATTGCCGACGGGCGCATATTGGCTCATCGCAGGGTGTTGTACCGTGATCTGGTGCTGGAGGAATTCGTGGATTCCCAGCCCGATCCGGAAGAATTCCAGAAAGTCGCAATCGCATATATCGTGCAGCAAATGCCGGAATTTCTGCAACGCGATGCGGCCCTGCGCCGTTTAGCAGCGCGAATGGCCATGTTGCGAAAAGCCATGCCGGAAAAACATATCCCCGACCTGAACCCCACGGAACTGCTGTCGCTATTGGAATCCGGCGAACTGAATCCGGCGGTATTACGGAAGTTGATTGCCGGAGACGGCTTGGCCGCCGCCATTGAATCAAATTTGGATTATGCCGTAACGCGTCTGCTGGCTGAAGCGGCACCGTCGCATCTGGCCCTTCCAAATGGCCGCTCCGCGGAGCTTGATTATCGTGACGATGGCACACCAGTATTATCTGTGCGCTTGCAGGATTTGTTTGGCTTTAAAGATACGCCTCGCATCGCCGGCGGTCGCGTACCGGTACTGCTGGAAATTCTTGGTCCTAACCATCGTCCGGTGCAAATAACCGATGATTTAGCCGGTTTCTGGTCCGGCAGTTACGCCTTGGTACGAAAAGATTTGCGGGCGCGATATCCTAAACACGCCTGGCCGGAAAATCCGGCGCAGGCGCAACCCGTGCTGCGGCGCCACCGGAGAGATGGAAATTAAAGGTATTGTGGCATTGTGGCATCGCCGGGCCGCAATACAAGTGTTTTACGCACCGCGGGCGTATAGAATAAATAGTCTCTTTTTGGAGCAATGGTTATGAAAGCATGGTTACTGGAAAAACTCGGCGGTTTGGAAAATCTGCATCTGGGCGATGCGGCGGATCCGGTGTGCGGTGCGCAGGATGTGGTGCTGGAAGTGCAATACGCGGCATTAAATCCCGCGGATCGGTATTTGGCGGAAGGGCAATACCCGGCGCGACCGGCGCTTCCGCACATTCTGGGCCGCGATGCGATGGGGCTTATTACGCAAACCGGTTCGGGCGTTTCAACTTGGAAGCCCGGAGACCACGCATTGATTATTCGCGGCCCGGTAGGCGTGGAACAGGCGGGGACATTTGCCCAGAAAGTGGCCGTTCCCGCCGACAGCCTCGCCGCCTTGCCGGACGGCTGGACGCCACAGCAATGTGCGGGGGCGTCCCTGGTGTATCTGACGGCTTGGCAGGCGCTTACACAATGGGGCAACCTGCCTCCCTCCGTCGTGCTAATTACCGGTGCCAGCGGTGGCGTTGGCGTTGCCGGCGTGCAATTAGCGCGAGCCTTGGGCCATACGGTTGTCGCCTTTTCCCGCAGCCAGGAAAAGCGTCAGCGACTTTCTGACCTCGGCGCGACGATAGTCCTTGATCCCGCTGACACCCAATGGCGAAAAAAACTTTTGGAGCTTCTTGGAGGAAAACGCGTAGACTTGGTGGTGGAAAATATTGGTGGAGCACAATTTTCTGAACTGCTGGATGTGATGGCCCAGTGGGGAAAATTAAGCGTGGTGGGGCGGCTGGCTGGTCCAGTCCCGCAATTTAACACCGCCAGTCTTTTCTTTCGACGTTTGCGGATCGGTGGCGTTGCCGCCGGAAGTTTTACAGCCCAGGAAGCCCAAGCCGCATGGCGTGAAGCACTGAAGCTTCTAAAGATCCATGACTACCGCCCGTTGGTGGATTCGGTATTTGAATTTGACCAGGTGCCGCAGGCCTTTGAGCGTCTGGCCCGGGGGCCTATGGGAAAAGTGTTAGTAAAAATTGGGGGACAATAGCGGAGGGGTTTTTACAGTAGTGGTCAGTATTGGTCAGTTATTAACGCGGATAACTCAAAAGCTTTCCGCAATCTCGCTTCCGGCGACATTCGCCGAAGCGTCTCCAGATAAATCCTGTGGTTTGGATGAGTCTTCATATCCATAATCCACGCGATATACTTGTTTATGAACACAATGGAAAGTCGGAGAAGAAATCTATCCTGCCGGAGAACTGAACGCCCGGCAGGATTCGGGAAGTGACCGCATCGGACAGAAGCTGCGTGCCGATATCCAAGATGACTGTGGAACGCAAGGAAGTCCTCTGTAGCTTGTGAACGTTCATTGCCAGTGGAATCGCCATTATTTTGCGGGGGCGCGGGGGCATCAGGTTTTCTGTACGGGGTTGGGGTTACCCGTGAGAATGGCGGCGTCGAGATTTACCTCTTTGCGGGCGTAAACGCGGCCAGACCAGACGCTGCCGCCGCGAATGTAATAATCCCACATGCTCGCCCCGAGCACGGCAACGCAGAACAGCATTCCCACCGGCATAAATAAAGGCGATCCGGGCTTTTGACATGTGACGCGACGCAGCCGTTCAAAATGCGAAAAAAACGCGATGTTGGCCAGCAACGCCAGTATGATCGCTACCGCCCATACCGGTGCCGGCGCTAACACCATGGCCAGGATTGCAAAAATTAAATACACGGGTACCAACACGCCTCCCAGCAAGATCGCCAGCGTGGTCAGGAAGGCAATAATCGGGTTGCAGCGCAAACCCGCATAAGCATTTTTTTTCAGTCCGCAAAAAGTATCTCTTAATCCCTCGTACATGCGGCCGCTTAATAATTCGCGTGTACACACCGTAAAGACCGTCAACCCCTTGGCCCGTGCCTGCGTTCCCAACGCCAGATCTTCCACCAATTGGCGGTGGATGGCTGCATGGCCACCCATGGAGTTATATGCACTTGTGCGAAACAGCATATAAGCGCCCCCCGTCAAAGGTGATGGGTTCTGCGGATCATTGGACTTGTAAAGCGGTGCCAAGGTCAATAGTGCATGCTGTGCCATGAGCATCACCGATTGCTCAATCAGGCCGCCGGTTTCCATCCGGGGGAGCAAACTGAGCATATCAATATTGCGATGCCGCTGAAGCTGGACCATTTTTCGCAGCGACTTTGGATGGTGTCGGATATCTGAATCGGTAAACAGCACCAGTTCGCCATCAATAAGCCCCACCGCCTGTTGAATCGCCCAGACCTTGCCACCCCAGCCTTTTGGAGGACTTTGATGATGATGGAGTACCCGCAAATGCGCATAATGGGCCGCAAGTTCGCGACAGATTTCCGCGGTATCATCGGTGGATTGGTCATCCACAAAGATGACCTGGTAATTCGGATAGTCCAGTTCGCACAAAGACCCCAGCGTATCGCGCAATACATGCCCCTCATTGCGCCCGGGAGCGATAATCGTCACTTTCGGCCACACGCCGGGATCGCTTATATACTCCGCCGGTGCATCATCGGGCGTTACAAGTGAATCAAAGGCGGCAGGGGAGGTATGGGCATCGCAAATGAAGCGGGTCATCGTACGCATAGCCTTGGAATAACTCACGCGCACCCAGATCCCCACCAGCATCGCCAACCATGCGCACAGTACCAACGGCCCTATTAACTGCATACATGCCTTTCCTTAGGAATCTCGCCTTTGCTATCTAATACGCAGCGGAAGACCCGTTGGATGAAACGGCTCGGGCCTGATGCCGTTACAACCGATCCAATGCATCCAACTCAGCCTCACTGGCTCGCCCCTGAATAAATCGCTGCACTTCCGGATCAGGGCACGCGCGTATTTCATCCGCCGTACCGCGATAGACAATTTTGCCGTGCAGCAGCATCACAATATGATCAGCTACCTTGAATGCACTGGCCATATCATGGGTCACCACAATCCCCGTAACTTTAAACTGTTTTTGCAACTTCAGAATCAGCTCATTGATGACATCCGCGCGAATGGGATCCAAGCCGGTGGTGGGTTCATCATATAGCAGTACTTCCGGATTCATCGCCATCGCTCGGGCCAATGCCACACGTTTGCGCTGGCCGCCGGAAAGATCAGCGGGCATTTTCCTTTCGCTGGCGGCCAACCCGACAATCGACAGCTTTTCATGAATCGTCTCAATGATCTGCGCTTCACTGATGCCGCCTTCCTGGCGCAGTGGAAAGGCGATATTTTCTCCCACATCCATGGAATCAAACAGCGCGCTTTGCTGGAATAGAAACCCAAAGCGCTTCCGAATTGGCTCGAATTCTTTTTCGGGGAGATTGTCAATTCTCCGGCCGTGAAAATACACATGTCCCGAATCCGGTCTAAGCAATCCGACAATATGTTTCAGCAGCACAGATTTACCGGTACCCGACGGCCCGATGACCACAGTCGTCTGATCGGCCGGAATGTCAAGATCCACGCCGTTAAGTACCACCAGGGATCCGAACCGTTTATGAACATTTTCAAAACGAATCACCGGTACATCAGAGGAATTCTGGGATGTTATGGACATAAGCAATAAACTCACAGGATACTGGGTTGGTTGGGCCAGAGCATGACGTAAATATTATTAAGCATCACCGCAAGAATAAAATTGGCCAGCAGAATTACGCAGAATCCGGCCACAAAACTTTCGGTGCAGGCCCGGCCCACCCCCTGGGCACCGTTACCGCAACGGAATCCTTTGTAACAGGCAATTGTGGATATAACCAAACCGAAGAAAAAAGCCTTTATAAGTCCGACATAAACGGTAAACATATCCATGCCGGTTTGAGCATAATGCCAAAAGGGATAATTTCGCACGCCTTCAACCCCCACCGAAATAAGCCAGCCGCCCAAAATACCGATCGAATCACTAAACACGGTCAGTACCGGTGTCATAATAATGCACGCCAGCACCCGCGGCACCACCAAGGTACGCACCGGATCGGCCGCCATAACCCGCAGCGCGTCAATTTGCTCTGTGACGCGCATGGTCCCTAGTTCTGCGGTCATCGATCCGCCAAGCCGTCCCGCCAGCATCACCGCCGTAAGCACGGGGCCGATCTGTTTAACCACACTGATAACAATGACCGAGCCGACACGGTTACCCGCACCAATGGCCTTGAACTGTGGATAAGCCTCCACCGCCAGCACCGCTCCGATAAACCCGCCTCCCAGCATGACCACTGGAATCGACAGCGTGCCCATTTCATACATCTGAATAAATAGCTCGCGAATAGTGCGGCGATTCAAGCCGGTAAATGTCCTGTAGACAATGGAAAGAACAAAGCATCCAAAGTCGCCCATTGTCTGAACGGCGTGGATAGCCCAAGCACCTATGGCTGCCACAGATCCGATGATCGGGTTGGCGGCCCGCATGGGCCAACTCTGATTGTGTTCCATAGGAATTACTCTAAAAGCCCAAAATATCAGGCGCTTTGTCGCCGCGGATACTCATCCGCCCTCGTATTGTATACCTGCACCGGCCTGATAGGGTAGTAATTCAATTAAATTATCCATAACCGTTCGCAGCAGCACAGTTCACGATTTATCAGGACTTGGAGACCGTAATCTCAAATCTGAAATTTCAAATTTTAAACATCTCTTTCCGCGCAACCTGTAACCTGGGGCGGAGCAATAAATCCGGGCGGGCTTCAGCGATGCGGGTTTCCAAGGCCAAGATTTCTCTTGGTGCCGGCATTTATGCCGTCGATGTCGCCGCCTGCCCGGGAATATTGCCACGCCAGTAACCTGTAGAATCGACCATGGCATTTGTTGCCGGCCCCACGGCGCGTTAAACTTTTGACATCTTGTGGTCAACCAAACTGCGGATGGTCCACGGGAATGCAACTTTTTCAGGAGCACAGATATGTCTCTATTCCAAAAAGTTCGTGGTGAATTCATTGATATTATTCAGTGGACAGAACCCGCCGGTAGTGATTTTCTCGCCTTCCGCTTTGAGCGGTATAATAATGAAATTAAAATGGGAGCCAAGTTAACCGTGCGCGAAGGACAGACCGCCGCATTCGTCAACGAAGGCAAACTCGCCGACGTATTTGGTCCCGGCATGTACACGCTTTCCACTGAAAATATGCCCATATTATCCACCCTCAAAGGATGGAAGTATGGCTTTGATTCCCCCTTCAGAGCGGAAGTGTACTTCATTGCCACCCGGCAATTTACCGATCTAAAATGGGGTACCCCCAACCCGATTATGCTCCGCGATGCGGAATTTGGTGTCGTGCGAATCCGCGGCTTTGGTACCTATGCCATGCACGTCAGCGATCCCGCTGTCTTTCTGCGCCAGCAGATTGCCACCAATCCGGCGCTGGAAACGGTTCAAGTTTCCGGACAAATTCGCGATACGATTGTCAGCCGCTTTACTGATACGCTCGGCGAATCGCACATTCCCGCCTTGGAGCTGGCGGGTAATTATGACAAACTAAGCAAACTGGCCCTGGAAAAAATTAAGACCGATCTGGCCACACTTGGAATTGAATTAACGCTTTTCTATATTGAAAATATTTCTCTGCCGCCCGAAGTCGAGCAGGCCATGGATACCCGCACCAAAATGGGTGTTCTTGGCGACATGAATCAGTACACCCGTTTTCAGGTTGCTACCGCAATTCCTGAAGCCGCCGGCAATCCCTCCGGATTCGCCGGGATGGGGGCCGGAATGGGTGCCGGCGTTGGCATGGGCATGGTCATGGGCAATCAGATGGGATCAGCGATGAATTCCGCCGTAGGCACACCGCCACCCGTGCCCAAAACATCCTCCTATTTTGTAGCCATTAATGGGACACAGGCCGGTCCGTTTGACCTGACCACTCTTGCCGGCAAAATAAAATCCGGTGACATCAAGCCCGGAACCCTGGTATGGAAAAACGGCATGGCAAACTGGGCCGCCGCGGAAACCGTGGATGAAATCAAATCCCTTCTGCCTGTTCAGCCGCCACCGTTGCCGCCCACCCAATCGTAAAAGCAACGCCGCCCGATGGTGAAAGTTGCCAGGAGGGGGCTTAGGTTACAGGTTATACGTTTACAGGAAATGGTACGAATGAAAAAGCCAGATGTACAAGATCAGATTGGTGCGCTGCAAAAGCGGCTGGCGCACTTGCAGCAGTCCCTGCGAAAGGCGGAAGCGGAGAATTTGTTGAATGCGACATATTTAGATCTAGCCTGCCGCGAGATGGGCCAGAGTACAAGCAACTTCAAAAGGGAATGCATCGCCAAGCCCACCCCCGAACAAAAACTGGACCGTACCTAGTAGTGTGATTCCAAAATAACATATCAATAGTTATGGGGGCGTAACCGTGTCGAGTCGATACTTCCACCGGAAT
>DAHVEJ010000069.1:0-6618 GCA_027313145.1 Phycisphaerales bacterium
CGCAAGGCCCTGGCCATGGGAGCGAGCTCGGCGATTCACATCGCCGACGACCGGCTGCGAGGCTCCGACGCCCTGGCCACAGCTCGCGTCCTGGCGGCGGCGGTGACGCGGTCATGACCGGCGGTGTGGATTGGGCTTGACGGCGGGATTCCATCGCAGCTTGAGCTTCAAGGATATGTAGTTCCATATCCTTTTCAAGGCTCATCCACGTTTTTATTTTTCCAGCATTAACATCATCCGTGGTTTGATTTAATGCTGCGGCCAGGGAATTGAGTTGGGCGGCACGACGCCGCACCGCGCTGACTGCCATTCCAGGCTGGTTTAAATGCAGGAGTCGCGCACCATCCACGTGCCATCCATGGGGCGATTGTCGTACAAAAATTGTCTGACCAGGTCCCGTGGCACTGGCGGGAAATGTGACTTGAGCTACCGTACCATGAATCGTTACAACGGCCTTGGGCAAAAGCGCCAAAAGCCGATCCATACCCGCTTTAATAGAACCAAAGGCATGAGCCATGCCGGAAGGTGGAGTTCCCAGCTTGGCAACGGCGGTTTTTGTAAAACGTTCACTGGCAGATGAGATATTTGCGAAGGCCGCCACCGCCGCCCGCCCGGCACGGCCTTGAACGGCCAAGCACTGGCGGATAGATTTGCCATTTCCGGATTCAATGGCCAAGGCCAGGGTTTTGATAACGGCGGTTGGGGTGGCGTAGCGTGCGTCCGTGTAGCCTGCCGCCGGTGCCGATGCCGGACTGGTCGCGGTGCTGTTCGCGGATACGCCGTCACCAACAACAATGGGGGCACCAGCCAACAAGGCGACAAGAACGCAACAGCGCAAAAAGTGATTCTGCATAACAAAGTCCTCCTGGGAACGCATCTTCTGGCAAATGCCACGCGCCGGTGAAACAGATGCCGACCTTAACCCTCTGGAGAGTTCAACGCTCCAGTAGACCAGGGATTGCAGAGAATTTGCACTTCGACGGGGATGCGGAGGAGAAATTATCTTGATGAGGCTGAGACACAATAATTCAACGCATATACGAATGAATTTGTGGAACGCAAAACGATGGATTTCCATCGCGCGGGGAACATTATTCCCCAATGTAATTTATTACGCTGTGGAGATCATATTTGTGAAATTTTTTCCGGCCGTTGAGGAAGCTTAATTCAATGAGCACTGCGATGCCCACGATATTGCCGCCAAGGCTCTCCACAAGTTGGCAACAGGCATCCATGGTGCCGCCGGTGGCTAATAGGTCATCCACAAGCAGACACTTCTGGCCGCGTTGAATGGCATCAAAATGAATCTCCAGTGTATCCTGGCCATATTCAAGATCATAGGTCAAAGAGGTTTTCCGGGCAGGCAGTTTTTTGGGTTTGCGAATGGGCACAAAACCGCAGGATAATGCCTGCGCCAGAGCAGTACCAAAAATAAATCCACGCGATTCGGCACCGATGACCAGTTCGACACCCTTGCCCCGAAATGGATTCGCCAGCAACTCAACGGATAGCGCCAGGCCGGCAGGGTCGCGTAACAAGGGCGTAATATCCTTGAAATTGATTCCCGGTTTGGGAAAATCCGGCACGTCGCGTATGAGCTTATGCAATTCCAGCATGCAACAACACTCCAAAACAAGTCGCCATCGACAGCGGTATGATACGTTATTCTCCGGCTTTTTCGAGTCTGTTAACGTAAGTCACAGCGGCAGGGAACAATCAGCTTACTCTACATTTGGCTGCTCATGCTTGCTATCGCGAGTCGGCGGTGTGCGTGCCAATAACGGCGACAGGTGCCCCTGGCGGCGATTGACTGCGAATCAGTGACGCGCCATGGCGCAAAACAATATGTATAGCCCCGAACGCACGCGTCTGAAAAAAATGCATGGCCGCAGGTGCCAACATGGTTTTATCTGACAGGCTTGCCGCGCGCGCCTCGCCGGTGGCAATAACCCACTGCGGTTTTTCCTTGACCAGCCAATTTACCAGCGGCGGATGGATAGCGCCTGATCCCAGCAGCACGACACCCGTCAGCGGCGTGGCGATATGAATTTTCCTTAGGACCGCGGCGACAGCCTCGGTGCGTTCGATGAACATCACGCGTTGGGTTCGGCTGTGCAGCAGCAGAATCAAACCGCGGAATTTTCGCGATATTTTGTTTTCCGATTTGGGCCATAGCACCGAAATGTGATAATGCAGGCCAACGTCCATGGCCTGCCCGGATTGCGCTGCCCGAGGTATGAATCCCGCCGTAGCGGCCGCTTTTAAAAATTTCGCCGATGCCGTCATCTGATGGTGGATGTCCCAGGCATCGCACCAGCCCGTCAAACCGCCGTGGCGCTGCGCAATATTGGGCATGGCGGCAGCGTGTGCTGAATCAATCTGCGTGATAATCGCGCTATGAATATGCCACCCGCCCAGTTGTCTTAGCGCGCTATCCACGGTTTCAGCCATCCGTGTGGCGGAACCCAAAGAGCCGGCATCCAATAACACTGTGCGCTGCGCATGGATAACCACACAATCGCCGCTGCCGACATTAAGTACCCATATATTTGCGTTCTTGTTCGTGTCGGCAGCCATATACCAAACACCGCAGCCCGCCGCCCAACATGCGAATGCCCCGGCGATAACCCAGCGCGGCAGGCGTATATTTAGGCGGAACATCCAGGCAAGGAGAATCAGGAAGAATAGAAGAACCAATATAATCGGTGGAGATCGCACGATAATTTCGCTGCCCGGCAGGGCCGCCAGGTGCGTGACCGTCCAGGCCAGCGCATGGGCAATCGGGGCGGCAACCATGGCGGCGGCATGGCCAAGAGTTAAAGAACCGAAACCCGCGGCCATTTCAATGAGGCCGGCGATCAGTGCCGCCGCAACCAGTGGAAGCAGGATCAGGCCGTTGATGATCGCCAACGGATTAAGCTGATTGTAGTGATACGCCACAAGCGGCAGGGCTACAAAAGACCCGACCATATTGGCGGTGGTGATGGCCGCCAACCAAGCCAGGGCACTTACTTTGAACATTGCCCAGCGACTGCCGATGGCTCGAGCGATATCACCCTGCCGTGTAAGCCAGGCGTGAAAAAGCACCAGATGCACACGGTGGGCCAGGAGAATAAGTCCGAGCGTGACGATGAAGCTAAGTTGGAACGGCGGCTGAAATAATTCCGCGGGCCGCCAGAGCGTGACAACCAGCGCAGTGGTCGCCAGAATATTCAGCACCCGAACCGGCCGCCCCAACATCCACGAGATCAGCACCAGACCGGTTCCGACGGCGGCCCGGACGACCGGCGGCCCGCAAGGCGTCATAAGCATATAAATAACTACAAGAATAACAGTAGCCAGGGCGCGGCGCCTTGGGCGGTGAATGAAGAACTTTAACAGCAGCCAAATAGCGGCGGCAATAATGACAACATGCATGCCGGACAGCGCCAGCAGGTGGGCCGCACCAGCTCTGGAGAAGGCTCTGGCCAGCGGGCGGATAGCGGGATCGCGGTAGCCTAACAACAAGGCGATTAACGCATAGCCGTCGGTACGTTGATTTTTCGGATGATCCGCAATGAGCCTTTGACGCAGGTGCGATCTCCAGGCGTCCAGCCAACCGCTTAGAGGAAAGAGCGTTTGTTTGGTGGAAAGGACATGAATTTGTTCTGCTTGCGATACCGAGAGTTCCGCAAAGACCCGAAACGTCGTCAGGTATTGACGATAATCAAAACCGCCGGGATTTTCCGACGGCGGCGGTCGGGACAGCCATCCGGTTAATGCGACGTACTGATTATTGCGCAGGGCCGGTAAATAGCCCGGCACCCGCACGACCACGTTTCCCGTAGCCGGTATCCAGCGACGCCTGACGCGCGTGGCATTTACGCGGGCAAAAAAGGTCGTTGACGGCCCCACCGCGGAAAACAGAATGCCGCGCGGCGGGGCCGGATGAAATTGCGGCTCGGAAATAATAAGCATGCGTGCGGTAATAAATCTGCGCCCTTTCGCGGGTGCGGCTCGGGCTATATTGTTGCCGGACAGCCGACGTTGATTTATTTGCCAGCGAGCCATTCCAACGGCCACCAGAGTTAAGGCCATCAATGCCCACGCTGTATAGCGTGCCAGTTGCGGATAATTGATAATCAATCTTGGGCAAATGCGCCTTAATTGTGGCGACGCATCTTTTCCGCCGGGTATCGACTTTTGCGGACACGTGCAATGATCCGTAGCCAATGCCGTCCCGAGCAGTAGCGCCAGTGCCGCGGTAAAAAATGCGGCGGCGGCTATCCATAGCGCGGTCATTGGCACACTGGTGTATCGCCCGAGGATAATTCCAATGATAAACAGCACCGCCACAATAACCATGGGATCGGTATACAACCACTTTCTCGGATGCGGATGATCTATTGCGATAGGTTCCAATTCATCCCTCGCCGACGCGGGTGCCAGGTAATACTTCCGAATTCAGGTAACCGCCATGTTGACGGAAAATAAATGATTGTCAACGTCAGTTGCGTGAAAAGGGAAGCGCCGGCGATTCCAAGGCTGAAATTGATGACTATTGCGCATCTGTACGGGCAGTGGCCATGAGGGGGCATTTTATGGTAAAATAATGAGATTCAATAGCGGCTGGAGTTGGCCGCTCCCACGGCGACGGACGCCACGCAAAATAAACGGTAGAGGAACACCAGAATGCTCGAAATTGAATCCCGGATAACTGATCTGCAAATTGAAACCGAACTTTCCGAAAGTTATCTCACCTACGCCATGAGCACGATTATGGATCGTGCTTTGCCGGATGTCCGCGATGGCTTGAAGCCCTCGCAGCGGCGCATCCTTGTGGCGATGAATGATTTACAGCTTGGGCCTCGCTCCAAACACCGTAAATGCGCCAAAATCGCCGGCGACACGTCCGGAAATTACCACCCGCATGGTGAAGCGGTCATTTATCCCACGTTGGTGCGTATGGCCCAAAGCTGGAACATGCGGCACCTGCTGGTGGATGGACAGGGAAATTTTGGTTCACTGGATGGCGATCCACCGGCTGCCATGCGGTACACGGAAGCCCGCATGGCCGAAGCGGCTGCGGAAATGATGGAGGATTTGAAGGAAGACACCGTTGATTTCATACCCAATTATGATGAAGTCCGGATGGAGCCGACCGTTCTGCCCAGCAAGTTTCCCAACTTGCTGGTAAACGGATCGCAGGGCATCGCGGTGGGTATGGCCACAAGCCTGCCCCCGCATAATTTGCGCGAGGTTTGTGATGGCATCATCAAAATGATTGATGAACCCACAAGCACGGTGCGCGATCTTATGAAAATCATTAAAGGCCCCGACTTCCCCACCGGTGGCGTGATCTGCGGGCGATCGGGAATTGTGGATGGTTACGAGACCGGCCGAGGCAAGGTAACGGTGCGCGGGCGTGTGCATACCGAACAGCTCAAAGGCGGCAAAGAACAAATTGTCATTACAGAAATTCCGTATCAGGTATTGAAGAAAACCATTATTGAGTCGATCGCGGAACGGGTAAAAGAAGAGCAGATCAAAGACATTTCCGATGTGCGTGATGAATCGGATCGGGAGCACGCGGTAAGAGTGGTGGTGGAACTGAAGCGCGACGCCGACCCCAATGTCGTCATCAATCAGCTTTATCAATTTACGCCGCTGCAAAGCACCATTTCCATTATTAACATTGCCCTGGTGAATCGGCAACCGCGCACGCTAAGCATCCGCGATATGATTGAGCAGTTTATTCTGCACCGTAAGGAAGTTATTCGCCGCCGGACCGCGTTTCGCCTGAAAAAAGCACGGCAACGCGCCCACATTCTGGAAGGCTTGATTCTGGCGCTGGCGGATATCCACACGGAGGAAGTCAACGGCAAATCCACCGGCGGAAAAATTGAAGTCATGGGCATTATTGAGCTGTTGCGCAATCGCAAAATCAGCCCCGATGTCCCCACCGCCAAAGCCAACCTCATGCGTAAGCGCTTTACCATTGATGAAGCGCTGACCTGGAAGGCGGCCATTCCCAAAGCGTTTAAGAAACGCATTGACCAAGCCACTGCGGAACTTGGCGGCATGTTGCTTTCTTCCGCACAGGCCGATGCGATTTTATCCATGCAGCTCCAGCGGCTGGTGGGCCTGGAAATTGATAAACTCACGGAAGAATACAACAAACTCGTGGGTGAAATCGAAGATTTTGAACTTATCCTCAGCGATGAAAAACGCGTCTTGGATATTATCCGGGAAGACACCATTGAATTAAAGGAAAAGTTTGGCGATGACCGCCGCACGCAAATCACCAACGATGCCACGGATATTAACATCGAAGACCTCATTGCCGATGAGCAGGTGGTGGTAACCATCAGCCACGAGGGCTATATCAAACGTATGCCGCTGGATACGTATCGCAAACAGGGCCGGGGCGGGCGCGGCGTGGTGGGGGCGGATTCCAAGGAAGGCGATTTTATCGAACATCTTTTCATCGGTTCCACGCATGATTATCTGATGTTCTTTACCAACTTGGGCCGGTGCTATTGGCAAAAAGTGTATGACGTGCCGCAGATGAGTCGGCAAAGCAAAGGCCGGTCCATCGCCAATCTGGTGGAAATGCAGGCCGATGAAAAACTTGCCGCC
>DAHVEJ010000069.1:6628-19641 GCA_027313145.1 Phycisphaerales bacterium
GGGATTTCTCGGATGAAGCCAAGCACCTGGTGATGACCACCGCCAAGGGCATTATCAAAAAGACGCTCCTGAAGGCGTATGGCAATCCCATGAAGCGCGGCATTATCGCCATTGGTTTGGACAAGGGCGATAGCGTGATCGGCGTGGGCGTTACCAACGGCAAGGACCAAATTGTCCTGGCCACCCGCGGCGGCATGGCGGTACGCTTTGAGGAAACCGAAGTGCGCGACATGGGTCGGCAGGCCGGCGGCGTTAAAGGCGTGGAATTGGATAAAGACGATGCGGTCGTGGAAATGGTCATCGTGCCGCAGGGGCTGGATCATGGCGACAATCAGGTCACATTGCTGACGGCGTGCGAACACGGCTACGGCAAACGCACGCGCGTGGAAGAATACCGCCTGACCCATCGCGGCGGCAAAGGCGTCATCAACATCCGCACCACGGATCGCAACGGCCCGGTGGTTTCCGTCAAACCGGTAACGGATAATGATGAGCTGATGATGATCACCCGTAACGGCCAGGTGGTGCGCATCGGCGTAACCGGCGAACTGCGTGAAATGGGCCGAGCCACCCAAGGCGTAAGACTCATCCGCCTTGACGCCGACGACATCCTGGTCAACGTCGCCCGCGTCGCCCCCGAAGACAAAGACGACGAAACCCCGCTGCTGGACGGCGCGGGGAAGTGATGTTCTTAACCGGGTACGAGGATTAGAAATGCTCGATTCGCTGCATATTTTGAATTACCGCTGCTTCCGAGAATTTCGGTTGAATAAACTTGCCCGGGTAAACCTTCTTTTGGGTAAGAATAACTCCGGAAAAACCGCCATTCTCGAGGCTATTATGCTTCTGGCAACGCGTGGCGATCCGGGGATGTTATTCCAGATTTCCCAGCGAAGGCAGGACGAACTTGTATATTTGCAGGCAGTTCCGGGCGTTCCGCTCATTGATTTCGGGCAGTTCGTGCATGGTCGTCTTACCACCACTAGTGACAGTGGATTCTGCATTTCTCCGCAACTGGGAATGCGCGGCATCAGGTTCGCCATCGAACCGCTGGGGAAGCAGACGCAAAGGGAAACGCTTCCAACCGACCTCCGACTGCCGCCGCCCGACTCGATACTTCGGATCGGACCAGTGTCAGATACTGGATTCGATGGCGAAACCTTCGTCTGGCCAATAGGAAAAAGCGGGGCTATTTTGTTTCCTCCCAACAGATTCCCTGAACATCCCCAATCTGGCTGGGGCGCTTCGCAGCACGTAATGTACCTTGGTCCCGGCCTCCCGACATCCCAAGAGCTTGGCAGCATGTGGAGTTTTTTGCAGAAGACAAGGGGATTGGAGCAGCGGGTTTACGAGATCGTGCGGTTGATGGCCCCGGATATCGAGGATATCGTCTTTCCTCCGGCTGGCTCGGAGGCCGTTTTTCGCGGCGCAATTCTAGTTGGAGTGGCAGGGGAACAGAATCGGATTCCGCTGGGCAACTTCGGCGACGGAGTACGACACCTCCTTCAATTGGCTATTGCAATATGCTCCGTGGCCCAAGGCGGGATTCTACTGCTTGACGAAATCGAAAACGGTTTGCATTACTCACTGATGCCTCAGCTTTGGAAGGCAATCATTCAGGCGGCTGGCGAACGCGATATCCAAATTTTTGCGGCGACGCATAGCAATGATTGCGTCGATGCCCTGGCCCGCATCGCGGGAGAGTCGTCCGACATCTCCACCCAGGTAGCCGCACACCAGATAGACAACCACCTCTCCAAGGGGATCTCGTTTTCAGGCGATGAGATTCGCATTGCGGTCGAGCACGAAATAGAGGTCCGATGATTGCCGCCGGAAACAATATCTCCCGGCTGCACGTCGAGGGAACCGACGACCAGCATTCAATTATTCATTTATTGCAACGCAATGGAATCACATTTGATCCCCCGCCTGTGGATATTCACGTCGAAGGCAACGACAGTCGATTGATTGAGGCCATCCCCGTTGCCATCAAGGCCGCAAAAAACAGGAGTGTTGGCTTCGTAATCGATATTGATACCACACCGACCGATCGTTGGGCTGCCATTCGAAACAAGGTGCGTTCAATTGCCGGCGACTTTCCAAGCCTTACAAACTCCCTTCCGACAGAACCTTCCCAAACTGGAACTATCATTGAAATTCCCGAGATTACAAGTCACGTGGGGTTCTGGTTGATGCCGGATAACCGTATGCACGGTGGAAAACTGGAAAATCTCCTTGACACGCTGGTAACACCGGGCGATCCGCTGCGATCAATCGCGGAGATCGCCGCCAACCAATCCCGTTTATACGGTGCCGAATTCGCCCCGCAGGATCAGATCAAGGCAACGCTTCACACCTGGCTGGCCTGGCAGAAAGAACCCGGGCGTCCGTATGGAACGGCGATCAAAGCAAGATACTTCGGAAACAACAGCCCAGTCGCCATAGATTTTGTGTCGTGGTTCAAACTCCTCTTCGCAATAAAGTAGCCGCCACGCGCAGTGCGCGCGGCGCAACGGCCTATGGCGTCCGCCGGGACGCAGACGACATTCTGGTCGACTTAGTCCGCGTAGCCCCCGAAGACAAAGAAGATGACACGCCATTGCTGGATGGCGCGGGGAAGTAATCGGGACCCCGTCGGTGTCGCTGATACCGCAGGCTGTGATGTGGCTGTATTTTTGAAGAGCCATGTCGATTGAACCCTTTCGGCCGGATGACCATGGGGGCCTGGCGATTACGTGCACACGTTTCCGGTAATCTACTCCGCCGGCTGAATCGACGGACCGCGGACCGGAATAATTCACCGTAGGACGAACGCGTTCCACTGAAAGTTAATTCGCTCACGGTGTTGCCGGAGGAATTGTGGCGCTGGATGGAAGGCTTTGGGCGGCTGAAATTTTGCATGTCGCTTCAACACAACGGCCAGTGTCTTGCTCGCGACGACCTTGACCAATACGCGCATGTCATCAGCAAGGGTAAAGTAGCCTTGCTCGAAAAGCCCATCATGGATGAGACACATGCTGATGACATTGTGCAGATTCGCCCGATTTTCAAAATCGTCCGCCCACCTCGCTATATGTGCCGCGCGCAGAAAGCCCTGCTCCTTCACGTCGCAGAACGCACAACGCCGCTCGTAGTTATCCAATGCCAGCGCCCGTAAACGATCTTGGCCCTTACGTCGGCGGGCCAGTGCCGTCACATCTTCCGTAACAATGTCACCAACCCTCAACTTTCCTTGTTTGATAGCGATATCAATCGCTTCGTCCGGAAGGTCTTCCGTTTCAACCTGTAATTGGGTATCGAGGAGAAGATATTTTCCGTTACTGAGGAACTCCACCAATCGCTCTTCGCGAAGTTCCTGGAGAATTCTGCTGACGGTTTGTCCCGGTGTTTTGCCAAAGCTGCCCGCTTCGACCGTCATTGGCTGAAGTTCTTCCGAAAGAAATGTCGGGCGATCAATCGCCCGGGTTCCATGGCGTCGGCCATATCGGTGCAGAGCATTGAGTACAACATCTCGCCATTTCACGGGCAATAATTCCTTTCCTGATATCGAGGCGATTATGCGGGTTCAAACTCTATATGGCAACTGATGGTATCAATAAACGGTTTCGCGTTACCTGCTATTGCGGTAAAATATCTCATGGACTGGGAACAATAGTATCACCAAGGAATCCCCCTCATGCCCAACGTCCACAAAGCCGCTCTTCTGAATTCTGTGAGAGAACAGGTCGGGGATTTGCACAAGTTAGCCGGGAGTAATTCTCTCTTCATCGTAGGGGACGATCTGGCACGCCTGTACCTGCGGTATTCGAAAGTCCATCCCGATGGCCGCACTTTCTTCGGCCTGCGCGACGTTGACCTCCGGGAACTTGCCGGGCACAATTCGTATATCTGTTTTTTCGTGGATGACGGTTCGGCACCGCTCTTCGTGCCATACGCGGATTTTGAGGAACTCTTCCAACGCGCGGAACCGGCCAGCGACGGCCAGTACAAAGCGCAGCTCGTTTCCGCACATGGGACACGGGAACTTTATCTGCCCAAGATGGGGAGATTCAATCTTGATGGATTCGCCGGGCTTGAGACGCTGATCAACAGTATTGACTCCAACCGCGTACGGAAACTCCCGGAGTTGTCTCATTCACAAGTTCAGACGTTGCTGGCGGGGATCGGCAAGGCGAAAGGGTTCGACATTTTCATACCCAGGATGGATGTGGAGAAGCTGGACTGGTCGCTGACGCCGTCGTTTGGCCTCCGCGGAGAAATCCCAAATGGATTCGGCGGCATTTCGTTCATTCTCTCGGAGATTGATGTTCTGTGGATCGCCGCTGGTGGTAATTCGATTGAAGGATTATTTGAGGTGGAACACTCGACTTCTATTTACTCCGGCCTGCTGCGCTTCAACGATGTATTATTGACCGATCCAAGCGCAGCACGTTTTTACATTGTGTCGGATGAAAAAAGACGAGACCGCTTTTCGCGGCAAGCGTATCGGCCTACGTTTCGCCAAAGCGGACTGTCCGAACGCACCAGTTTCCTTGAATATGCCAATGTATTTGATTGGCACCAACGCCTACTGAAAGGAAAAAACCATGAAGAAACAGAAGAATAATCAGGAACTTTTTATTGCCGTCAATGTCTGGCGGGGTTCCGCCGTCGGTGCCGAAATATTGCGCAACAAAGCTACCGCGGTCCGACGATTCAACAAACTTATAGAAGGCAATGACCTCCGGGAAAACGATGTGCAGATTTTTACGACGGTGCTGAAGCCTGGACAGCCCTGCCGCAGCAAACAGATTGTCATGGATGTGCGGCAGTCCTATTAGAAAAATATGGCACCGTCAACGCCTCAAGCCCCGATCTGCTTTGCCGCGCCATTGATCGTTGTCGGTGTCGCGGAACCGGAAAACGGCCGTCTACTTGGGTTCTGTGACCGATTCTGCCAAGCCTCCGGGGGCCAAATCCCCAACTTCTTAGCGGAGCTGCGCCTTATCCCCCTCACTGCAACCCTATAGCCTTCCCGGCGAACAGTTCAGACCTGCTGAACAATGTTCTTTGACAAGTGAATATGTCCCGCATCAATGGCGCAGACAAAGGCCTAGTCGAAGCTACGGTGACCGCTCTATCCCCAAACAAAACTCGACCCCGCGCCCACTCCGCGCGCCGAAAAATCTCCTAACTCCCAACTCCTCAATGCTGAATGCTGGCCCCTACGGGGCCTCAAAACATCTTGGGCATCTAGGGCAACTTGAACCAAACCCGCTAAACTCAATGCTTTTCTCAACTTGCGCATCTTGGGCAAGTTGCCCCGCTAACTTGGGCAACTTGGACACCTTGAAATTCGCGAAGAAAAGTCTTCCCTGATTGCATTCTGGATTCCGAATTCTAAAACAATGCCGCCCTTGCACTGCAGAAACTGTCACAGGCCCGAAAGCTATTTTGTGGCTTTATTATTCCTGAAAAGTGCTGTTGAATAGGATAATCGTTGTGAGCGTTGCGGAATAGGAAAACGGCTTGCGACCTGCGTTATTGAGAAACGGAAAACTTGACCGGTGCCGCGACTCGTACCATAATAATCAAGTATCGGCAGCAACGCTGGCTGGTCGCAAGTTTTAACAAGACTCAAAGATATGACCTCTGACATGGAAAAGAAATCGGCGATACATGTCCGGGAATCTCAGGACGGTGATCGCAATTTCGTATTCCATCTATCTGATAACGACCTGTTCGTTCGAACTGGCCGACAATTAATCGAAGCCTGTCAATTAAACATCAGTATCGACTTGTGGAGGCAAGAACTCGATCTTATGTTTGCGCATGTTAAGGGCTGATGCGAAAAGAAAAATAATCACGTTCGCACGTGTCTCTGTGAACCGCGTCGCGCCCGCCTGGTGCTGCATTTTATCCCAAAGTCTGATGGATTTGATTTCGATCTTGCCGATGGGATCACAGAACTGGACTGTTACCTGAGCCGCAATTTTAAGAACGTCGGATTGGTGGAAGCAGGACAAATTCCGTGGGCCGAAATGGAACGTTTTATTAATCCGAACCTCTTTTTTGTGATCTATGGCGAACATCCAGTCGCACATGCAACAGTGGGAACATAACCGTTCACTGTTGGCCCATGTTCCCGGAGATTACCCCGATTGGCTGGCAACAATTTCCTTTTACACTGCCCTACAAGCCATTGATGCGCTTTTAGCATATGACAATGTTTTAGCGTACAGCCACGACACCGTTAACGCCTCAAGCCAAGTTCTGCCGTGCCTTTGGTCGTTGTGGGCGTCGCGGAGTAGGGCCGAAATGCCCCAGAAAGTTATTAGAAACGCCCTTATTTGGACTGCGCGCGAAAATTCCAAAGCGGTTAAGCGGCATTTACCCGATTCTTTTAGAAATTGATGCTCTCTGGATTGCCGCCGGTCATAGCGCGATTGACGGGTTACTTAAGAAGCCCCTCCGCAGGGGTTTAATCCGGCGTTTATTTCGGCTAGACTACTTTATTGCACGCGGCGGGCGTGCGCGACATGCAGGAGTTGGTTGTTATGCGTTATCGTTTAATTCCGGGTACGGAACTTAGGGTTTCTGAGCTTTCTTTTGGCAATTTTATCTTTGGCAGTTTTATGTGGGGCAAGGGACCGGCTGATGAGCCGGAGGGAATTCGCCTGCAAAATCGGGCATTTGAGATGGGCGTGAATTTTTTTGATACCGCCGACGCTTATGATAATGGCCGGGCGGAAAAACTTATGGTGGAAACGCTGAGGTTTGCGGGGCGTGAAAATATTATCCTGTCCACCAAATTCGGCTACGACTTTTATGCCGATCCGGGTACCGAGGGTTCTCATAAGGAACGTAAACAGGATTTTTCACCGGCATTTATTCAAAAAGCTCTGGAAGAGTCGCTCAAGCGGCTGCAAACGGATCATATTGATCTGTGGCAGGCGCATAACATCAAACTGCCCCAGATGAATGACGCACTGGTTGACGCGCTAAATAACCTGCAAAAGCAGGGAAAAATCCGCCACTGGGGAATCGCTTTAGGGCCCGCCATCGGCTGGCGAGAAGAGGGTGTGGTGGCATTGAAAGATTGGAAAGTCGCAACGGTGCAAACCGTGTTTAACATGCTGGAACAGCACCCCGGAAGAGAATTCTGCGAACTGGCACAGGAACTGGGGGTCGGCGGCATTATTAGCCGCGTACCGCACAGCTCGGGCATTTTGCAGGACCTGTACACGGAAAATTCCACGTTTACTGATCACCGCAAATTCCGTGATCGCAATTGGCTGGTCTACGGGTTAAAAAAGGTTGAAAAACTGCGGCACATTCAAAAACGTCACGGCTGTACGATGGGGCAACTGGCGCTGAAGTGGCTTTTAACCTGGCCCGCCTGCGTTAGCGCGCAACCGAATATCGCCACGGAAGCCGAACTCAATGAATTTGTGGCCGCATGTGACGGGGACTTACTTACCGGCGAAGAAATGCGCGAAATTCAGGACCTGGTGGAAAGTGATTTTGGCCTTGGAGCCGACGCCCATGCCTGTGATGTTAAAAGCAGCGTATCGATTTCCGGCATCGCGCGCAGCAGTTATCAGAAAGGCCAAAGCGTTCCCAGCCTGCCGTTTACCGGGCCGGAACATAAATTCACCGTCGGTTTGGCTGGAGCACGCGGGTAAACGCGGTGATTGCATGGCAGATCACAGGCGAAAAATCCGGGTGGCAGTTGGGCCTTATTAGCCGCAAAAGTCGGCATTGGGCAACTTGCGGGAGATATAGCGGGCCGGCACCCCGCGCGGCATACTGGCCGAGAGGCAATCCGGCGCGTATGATGGAACGTGTCGCAGGTGGACACAGTTAAGAATGTAATTGGAAGCAAACACAATGACACTTTTTGATTCGCAGGGTCGCCCGGTTTCCCCGATTGTTACGCCGGTGCAGCAGGTATTTTCCCGGGAGATGGCCGCGCCGTCAGATCATATGCCCATGCGCCCGCGGATTGCGGAATATCAGCGATGGCGGCAAATGACCGTGGATGAAATGTTGCTGGAGAACCGCGTGGTGTTTCTGGTGGGCGAAATTGATCACGCCTCAGCCACCGGCGTAATTATGCGATTGCTCTATCTGCAATCCATCCGCAAAGATCAGGATATCAATTTGTATGTGAACTCCCCTGGCGGCGCTGTGGATGATACTCTGGCGATCTACGACACCATGAAGTTTATGACATGCGATGTGGCAACATTCTGTGTGGGCAAAGCTATGAGCGGCGGCGCGGTGGTATTGGCCGCCGGCACCAAAGGCAAGCGGTATGCCCTCCCCCATGCCAAGGTGATGATTCACCAGCCGTTTGGCGGCATCTACGGCCAGACGGCGGATATTGCCATCCAGGCCGAAGAAATCCTGAAAACAAAAGAAACTCTGACTGATCTTCTTGCGAAACTCACCGGCCAACCGCGTGAAAAAGTCGCGGAAGATCAGGAACGCGACAAATATTTTGATGCCAAAGAAGCGAAAGCCTACGGCCTGGTGGATGAAGTGCTGGAAGAAACGGATAAAGCCGCGAAGGAAGCCATCGCCAAAAGCCAGATGGCCAGACCTTCATGACGCTGCGCATGAATAGATAAGCATGGGTACAACGTGCAAGTGCCGCGGGCAATGAAACATTAGTATTCCGCATCACATCTTTTCAAGCGCCAAGGAGAGATCGTGAAAATTGCGATTTATGCCGCCCCGCTGGTCACCCGGCATATTACGGGCATTGAGCAACTTGCCCGAAATATTGTTGCCCAATGGGTCACGCTGGCCGGCCAACATACCTTTTTCATATTGCTGGAAGATCATCTCCCGTATCACCGGGACTTTGATTCCAGCGTAATTGATGCCTTGCCTGCCAATTTTCAC
Source organism: Phycisphaerales bacterium (assembly GCA_027313145.1). Lineage (GTDB taxonomy): Bacteria > Planctomycetota > Phycisphaerae > WQYP01 > WQYP01 > JAMDCX01. Next base: position 15,518 of record DAHVEJ010000069.1, read on the forward strand.
ATTACCCGTATTCATCCTGAACGGCGATTTTCCACCATGGAAAGCATTGAAGGGTTCTTGCGACGAAACGCGCCACGGCCGGGCGGAAAAGAGCCGTGGGATATATTACACAGTTTTTCGGCTTGGCTTCCGCGTGTTTCAGGTGTCCCGATGGTTCACACCATTCACGATTTATCCTGCGAACTTGATCCGCATGTGCGCCGCACGCATGAAGGAGCCATGCAACGGGAAATTCACCGCACTGCCGTGCGGCGGGCCAGCCGCACCATCGCGGTATCCCAGCAGACCCGAGACGACATAATCGCCCTGTATAAAGTGCCACAAACCCGTGTGGATATTATTCATAACGGAATTAATCCAACCTTTACCCGTGACCCCGACGCCGAATTGCATCAGCAGCTTATTGAGCACTTTCATACGGATCGCCGTTATATTCTGATGGTGGGGTCAGACATTCCGCGGCGTAATTATCAGCGGGTCTGGCCGGCTATGGTGCGGGTACTGCGTGCCCATCCCCGCCTGCAACTGATCCTGGCTGGACGAAACCGATGGAATCAGACCGCCTTATATCACCGGATCAGCGCGGATGGTTTTCTTGGACGGGTCACGTTTATCGAATCCCCTTCCGACAAGGTCCTGGCGCAGCTTTACCGTGATGCGATGCTAACCTGTTGCGGGTCCAGCTTTGAAGGTTTTGGATTGTCCGTACTTGAAGCGATGGCTTGCGGCTGTGCCGTGGCCTGCAGTGACATGATGTCGCTGCGGGAATTGGCGGGTGATGCGGTACTCTATTTTTCACATGATGAAGAAGATTCTATGGCCGAGGCCATCTCATCTCTGGTGGATGATCCCGAATTCCGCCGACAGTTGCGACAGCGCGGGTTGCAACGCAGCAGTGAATTCACATGGGAACATTCCGGACGACAATTGCTGACGATTCTTGAAAATACGATTACCGCAAACCAGAAACACTGATCGGCCGCCGCCGTAACTCGGGATTTCCCAGTTGGCCGCAGGCCGCCATCAGCGGTTGGCCAATGGTGGCCCGTCGTTTAGCCAGAATTCCCAATCCCCGCAAGTGCTGAAGAAACGCAACAATAGCCTCAGAATTGCTGGGAGAAAACCGCGCCGGAGTTTGGGGATTATAGGCGATAAGATTTACCGTCACCGGCAGGCCCTGACACCACTTTGCCAGATTCTCCGCATCCGCCGGTGAATCATTAACACCGTGCAGCATGACATATTCAATCAGAAATCGTGTGCGGCGCGTCCGCGGATAATCCAGCAATGCCTGACGCAACTCTGCCAGGGGAACGGCTTTGTTGATGGGCATAAGGGTGCTGCGCAAGGCGTCCGTTGCGGCCGTCAGGGAAACCGCCAAACGCAGGGATGGCCAATTCATATCCGCCAGCTTGCGGATGCCATCTACTCTTCCCACCGTTGAAACCGTGATGCGCGAAAGCGGGATATTAAATTCTCCCGGCGCACAAATTGCCGCAATCGCCCGGGTTACAGCATCAAAATTATCCAGAGGCTCACCCATACCCATAAACACAATGTTGCGGATATCCGGTACCGGCAGGCCCGCCGTTGCATCAGCGCGCAATAGTTCGCGGGCGGTTCTAATCTGTTGCAAAATCTGTTCTGATGTCAACTGCGCCAGTAATCCCATCATGCCGGTCTGGCAAAAGGTACACCCCATGCGGCAACCCACCTGCGAGGATACACACAGTGTAAACCACTGGCCGCCATGAAAATTCTTCATGGGAATAATCACTGATTCGGATTCAAGGCGTTGCTCTTTATAAGTTCCGGCGGGCAGGCAAAATTTTACCGCAGCCCCCTCCCGCACGACGCGGGAAACGGTAAATGATTCGCCTGTTTCCACACTATCCGCCATGATCTACGATTAGACCTTTAGTACCACATCATGTTCCAAGCGGCCTTGATAACGCTGCCGGATGGGTTCAACAATCTGCCGGATAAAATCGTCCACCTGTTGCGGGGATCGCCCGATATACTTCCGCGCATCCATTAAACCATCAAGGTCCACAGATTTAAACGCCACATCCGCCTTCAACCGGCTGATCAGGTCATTAGGCCGACCATGTTGTTTAACTTCCGCAGCTGCCGCGATGGAATGCCGCCGAATACGTTCATGCAAATCCTGCCGGTCTCCCCCGGCCTTCACGGCCGCCATGAGAATGTTTTCAGTAGCCATAAATGGCAATTCCGCCGCCAGGCGTTGCGCAATGACATTCTGGTTGACTACCAGGCCGCGCGACACATGCACCAGCATATCCAGTATGGCATCGGCAGTAAGAAACGCTTCCGGAATGGAAAGCCGCTTGTTGGACGAATCGTCGAGTGTACGCTCAAACATTTGCTGCGCGGCGGTAAACAGGGGCTGCTGCACAATACCCATAAGCCACCGGGCCAGGCCGGTAATGCGTTCACACAACACGGGGTTGCGCTTGTAAGCCATGGCCGAGGAGCCAACCTGTTGATCCTCAAACGGTTCCTCCACTTCCTTAAAGGCGGCCAGGAGGCGCACATCCTGGGCCAATTTATGAGCGCCGGCCCCCAGGGCCGCAAGGCTTGAAATAATCTGCACATCCACAATGCGCGAATATGTTTGCCCCGAAACCGGATGCACGCGCTTAAAACCAAGTTTTTCGGCGACCGCAAATTCCAGCTTTTTAACTTTCTCATGATCCGCGTCAAAAAGCTCCAGGAATGAGGCCTGCGTGCCGGTCGTACCTTTGATACCCCGCAGCATCAGCGTCTGCTGGCGCAGTTCAATATCCGCCAGACACAGAACAAAATCATAACACCAAAGGACCGCGCGCTTACCGAGCGTCGTGGGTTGGGCAGGTTGCAGATGCGTATAGGCCAACACGGGCAGGTCACGCCATTGCTGGGCAAATGTGGCAACATGATCAATGACAATGGCCAGCTTGCGCGCGACAACGTCCAGCGCATCACGCAGCAGCAGCACATCGGTGTTGTCCACAATATCCATGGACGTGGCACCAAGATGCAAAATAGCCTTGGCTGCGGGGGCGGCTTTGGCAAACGTATGCAGATGGGCCATGACATCATGGCGCAGCGTGGCCTCCTGCCGGGCCGCCTCATCAAAATCAATATCATGGAGATGAGCCTTCATCTGTGCGAGCTGCTCAGCAGTGATCGGCATACCGAGTTGCTGCTGTGCTTCCGCCAGCGCCAGCCAGATTTTGCGCCAAGTGGAAAATTTCCTTTGCGGAGAAAACACTTCCAGCATTTCAGCCGAAGCATTACGTGTGACCAGCGGGCTTTGAAAAACGAGCATTTCCGGGGGCGTTTGCATTGATTCTCCATTGGGCCGCTGCCGCATATGCTACGACCAGGGGCCATTCGACCATCGGTCTGATACGCGATGAACCTCAACAACCAACTTGTTGGGTGCCAGCGTATAAGACCTTGCGACATAAATAGTAACACAATATGGACGAACTGGAAATTTGCTACCTGTACCGTTAGCAGGCTGCGGTTAATACTACAACGCCACAAAAGCTCAAGAAAATATAGTTGGCTGGCCGATGAAGCCTTTCAGGATCCGTATTTCTGAAAGGAGTCCCGGCATGGAAGCTGAAGCGATTCTGAGAATTCGACCGGCGTTGACACACTATCTGCACCAGTACGACGATTGTTTCGGTCGCTGCACGGCGCGGCGGCATATCAACACCTACGTGGAGGGTCAATTGGGGCCCTTGCCGCGTAAGAGCCTTGAGCCCATAGCGGACGCCGCCGGGGTTCCACCGCGGAATTTGCAGCAGTTTTTGAGTCTGTATCGCTGGGACGAGTCGGCGATGCGGGACCGTTGTCAGCAGTTGGTGGCGGCGCGGCACACGCACAAGCAGAGCGTCGGCATTCTCGACGAGACCAGTTTCGTCAAGAAGGGGAACCAGACCGCCTGCGTGCAGCGGCAGCACTGCGGGGCGGCGGGCAAAACCGAGAACTGCGTGGTCAGCGTCCATCTGGGCTATGCCACGCCGGACTTCCATACGCTGCTCGATGGCGAATTGTATCTGCCCAAGGAGACTTGGCATGAAGATCGGCAACGTTGTCGCGCTGCGGGGATT
>DAHVEJ010000006.1 GCA_027313145.1 Phycisphaerales bacterium
GGCAACAGGCCTTTGGAGACACCCCCCGGCAATCCGAAAACCGGATGAATGACCTTGCCTCCAAAATAAGCAATCATTTCGCGCAGGCGCCGGCGCATTGAGATAACCCTCTGTCCCACTTCCTGCCCGACCTTTTCCAGAATTCCCAAGATATTACGATGTTCGGGCGGGGCCTGCGGACCGACAATGAAATCCGGACCGGCGAGAATATAAAAGTGCAGCGCGTGATCTTCCACCATAAAGGCGTTGTAGACCAGTTCACGAATGGCGCGTGCCGCCCGTGGCGGTTGAACCTGGTAAAGATTATCCAGCGCCTTGGTTGCCGCCATGTGATGGGCGGTGGGACAGACGCCGCAAATGCGGCTGGTAAGCTGAGGCATGTCTTCGGCGGGCCGCCCCACACAAAACGCCTCAAAGCCCCGCAATTCAGGAATTTGCAAATAGGCACGTTCCACATCCCCCTCATCATCAAGAAAAATATCAATTTTGCCATGGCCTTCCAGACGGGTGATCGGATCAATGGTGATCCGCCGACGGCGGGTATTTTCTGAAATCGGGGCACCAGTTTTCGTAGGTTCTGATTTCATAAAGTCTCCTTTACCGCTGCGGAACCGATATTTGCGCTAAAACGCAACAGGCTCGCGGGCAGGGCATAACGGTAAAATGTCCCGACGGGATCAGGAATACCGGCCAACACGGCATCCACTTGATCCGATTCTTTGGCATCGACGGCGGCACTGAGGGAAGAGAGCATCTTGGCCCCTTGATCGTGAACGCGCGAGGTTGGGCCAAAACATCCGGTACAAGGCATGTTTGCCGCTGGGCAGAGCGCTTCGCATCCGCCGCGGGTTGCAGGTCCCATGCACACCACTCCCTGGGCTAAAAAGCAAAGGTCGGAATCCATAGAAGTAAGGTGTGGCCGTTTGAACGCGGCGAAACGAATTTGTTCAGGTTTGCTTTTTTTGCGAGGACATTGATCGCATAATGCCACGTCCGGAGCAAGCACGGACCCCGGAGGCGGCAATTTTCCGGTCAGCAAGGCGTCGATGGCGGACGTGATAAGCCTTGGCGTCGGCGGACAGCCCGGCAGAAAGTAGTCCACATGCACAATCTGTTCCAGAGTTCGCACGACACTCCGAAATTCCGGCAGGGTCAAGGTTCGGTTATTATCTTCACAGCGAACTGAGGGACGAACATGTTTTTCGTTGACAACCGTTGGCGCGCCGTCATAAACGTAATTTAAGATGGAGTCACGGGAGAATTGGTTGGCCAGGCCAGGAATCCCTCCCAACTGGGCGCACGCTCCGAAAGCGATAACAAACTGGCTTTTAGCTCGCAGCAGACTCGCCATTTCCTCCTGTTCACTGGTGCGGACGGCACCATTTATGAATACCGCCGCCATCGAACCGTTCGGCATTGCCAACACATCCTCCTTCTTAAAATCCAGCGCCACAGGCCAGAACACCAGATCGACAGCTGCCGTAATCCGCAGAATATCCTCCGCAAGATCCACGATCGCTTCTTCACAGCCTCCGCATGAAGCGCACCAATAAAATCCGATTTTGGGCTTATCCATGGACCACCTCCGGCACAACATCATGGGTTTCCTTGCATTGGGGCAGTCGGATTGCGTCCGCCGATTCCAATATTTCAGAATCGCAGGCAGCGAAACGTCCGGGAATATCCAGCGGCCCCAAGGCCCGAATACGTTCCACCATCTCGTTTATCACGGTCTTCACTCGCTCGCCCTCGGAAGCGGATATCCATTCCAGCCGCACCCGATCTCCCGCCACGCCCATGTCGGCCAAGAGACGCAGAATCATGCGATACCGACGAAATGTTTTGAAATTACCCTCGGCATAATGGCAATCACCGGGATGGCATCCGCCAATTAATACCCCATCGGCCCCGTCGGCTAAGGCGCAAAGAACGAATTGCGGATCGATGCGGCCTGAGCACATCAGGCGGATGATGCGGACATTAGGGGCGTATCTGAAACGCGAAACTCCGGCGAGATCTGCGGCGGTATAAGTACACCAACTGCAGAAAAAGGCCACAATACGGGGCTGCCAATTCATATCAGACATAATCAAGCACTCCATTGATTTCCTCAAACACCTCCTGATCCTCGAACAGATTCTGACCGATGGATCCGGATGGACACGATGCCACACAGGTACCGCAACCCTTGCACAGCGCCGGATTAATCACGGCTTTCTGTTTTTCGGCATCGAATGATATTGCGGCGTACGGGCACAATGAAATACAAGACTTACAGCCTGAACACTCTTCTCCGCGGATATACGCCGTGTTGGGTTCCTGATCAATCCCGCCCGCATCTATGAGCGCCAGAGCTTCAGCGGCGGCGGCACCCGCTTGTGCGATACTATCCGGAATATCCTTCGGCCCCTGGCAGCAGCCAGCAATAAATACGCCATCGGTAAACGTACTGACCGGTGCCATCTTCGGATGCTTTTCCAAAAACCAGCCTTCCGCCGAACAACTCATGTTCAATATCCTTCGCATCTCCTGGGCGTCGGCCTGCGGTTCCATTCCCACGGCGAGCACGACAAGATCCAGGGGCACGCGGCGTACGAAACCGGCCAAGGTATCCTCCACCCGGATCACCAGCTTGCCAGCCTCATCGGGTGACAGCGCGCAGTCACTGACTTCGGCGACACGCCCTCGTACAAACTGCACACCCTGTTGTAGTGACCGGTCGTAAAACTCCTCGTAGCCCTTACCCGGGGCGCGAATATCAATGTAGAAAACGGTCACCTGCGCACCGGTGCGCTCGCGGACAATCTGTGCCAGCTTCATCGAGTGCATGCAACATGTGCGGGAACACCAGCGGTTGGTTCTCATGTCACGCGAACCAACGCAGAGGATGAAACCTACCGCCGTCGGCGGCTTTCCGGAGCGCAGTCGTAATTCGCCCCCGGTAGGCCCGGAACTCGAAACCAGCCGCTCAAGTTCGATGGTGGTCATAACATCGGGGTAGCGGCCATAACCGTATTCCGGAAGTCGCTTAGCGTCGAAGAGCTTAAAGCCCGTGGCGGTAATGATGGATCCAACCTTTATTTCCAGAAGCTGCTCTTTTTGATTCAAGTTGATGGCCTTGCGGTCCGCGCACGCTTCGACGCATGTTTTTTTGCACTTGCCGGTTTTTAACTGGATGCAGCGGTCCGGATCAATAACCGCCGCCTGGGGCACCGCTTGGGGAAAAGGGATGTAGATCGGCTTTTGCATGGACATCCCGAGGTTGAACGGATCGGGGAACTTCGGCACCTTAAAGACGCAGGCATCAATACATTCCTGGCATCCAACGCACAGGTTTTCATCGACATAGCGAGCTTTACGCCGGACCGTTACGGTATAATTGCCGACGTAGCCGTCCACTTTCGCAACCTCGCTGTACGTCCAGAGGACGATATTCTTATGGGATCGTACGGCTGACATTTTCGGAGTAAGGATACAGGCAGCGCAATCCAACGTCGGGAATGTTTTGTCAAACTGCGCCATGTGGCCGCCGATACTGGGCTGGCGTTCAACGAGATACACCTTTTTTCCGGCGTTGGCCAAAGTCAGCGCGGCGTGAATTCCGGCAATTCCACCGCCCACAACCAAAACATCGGGGTGGATGGGCGCTCGGGTGGCCTGAAGCGGCTTATGCAGCGCCACGCGCCGGATAGCCGCAGATACCAAGGCTTGGGCCTTGGCGGTGGCCGCCGCCCGATCCGCGTGCACCCATGCGTCATGCTCCCGGATATTGACCATCTGGAACAAAAATGGGTTTAATCCTCCCGCGGCAACGGCATTGCGGAACGTGTGCTCATGCAACAACGGGGAGCATGAAGCCACCACCACCCGATTAAGCTTATGCTCAAGTATGTCCTGGCGGATAAGTTCCTGCCCCGGACTGGAGCACATGTACTTATAATCGCGCGATACCATTACGCCCGCAAGCGTGGACGCATACCGCGCGACCGCCGTGCAATCCACAACATCCGAGATATTGTGGCCGCAATGGCATACGTAGAAGCCGGTCCGAATGGATTCATCGTTGCTCATGTTCGACACCGCGCCTTTCACTTCCGATTTTACGGACCGATGCCGCTGGCAGATTAAGTGGCGGCCAGAAGCTTGTCCGCAGGCAAAAAGTTCCGCTTGAGACCCAGTTGCTCCGTCGGTAGACCGAACGCCATCCCCATGAGTTGTGTGATATAAACCGCAGGGATACGCGCCGGCCCCCATCGGCGGGCAATCTGGTCGTGATAGCTGTCAAGATTAAACTGGCAAAGCGGGCATATTGTTGCGATCAGGTCAGCACCACGGCGCTGGGCTTCGCCAAGGATGATATGGGTAAGCCGTAGACCTGCCTCCGGAGCGGTACCGGTAAGGCTTCCGCCGCAACACCTGGTTTTAAGCGGGAAGTCAACAACCCGAGCCCCCAGCGCTGTGAGAATGCGGTCCATCGCGGTGGGATTCCATTGGTCATCGAAGGAACAATGCGGTCGCACGAGCTGGCAGCCGTAGTAGGGAGCTATTTTCAGGTCCTTTAACGGACGTACGACATTCCGTTTGATTACATTAATCCCGACATCGTACACGAGTACCTCGAGCGGGTGGCGTACAGCCGCAGTGCCAGTGTAGGTCAGCTTCGCCACCGCCAGAGCCTTTTGAACGGCAGCTCGTGTCGCCGAGTCTCCTGCGAGGCAGTTCCTGGTCTTATTCAGCGCGAGGTAACAGGCGTTACAAGGGGCAACAATGTCGCCGGGGCCGGAGCTTTCGGCGATCGCGATATTGCGGGCACCCAGCGCACAAGCGTTGCAGTGGTCCGTGGACATATAGGCGGTGGCACCGCAGCAGTTCCAATCGTCGATCTCAGCAAGTTCCACACCCAGCCGCTCCATCACCGGCCGCAGGGATTCATCGTAGGCCCGCCCCAAGCCCTTGAGCGAACAACCGGGGAAGTAATGGTATCTCATGGCGAACCTCCCGCGTTGGCATTCTTTGCTTGAGCGAGCATTGCCGCAAGCTCTAAGTGCTGTTTAATATGTTGTTGCCGGATTCCAAAACGCCGGGTACGAATCAGGTTCAGCCCCAATCGCCATGAGGATATCGCCGCTTTCCAGTTGGTCTGCAGGAAGAAACGCATGACCAGCCGCGTCTCAGTGATGCGGCCCCGGCGAACAACCATTCGCACAAACTGCCGGGCGAGAATGGGAATGGACAGCCCGGCGGGATAAGCTCGTTCGCTCATGGCACACTGCTTGAGCGCATACATGATATCAGTAATTCCGATTTCACGCGGACATTGCACCGTGCAGGCGTAGCATGAGGAACAAAGCCAGATCGTGTTGCACGACAGTGCCTGCTTCTTAAAATCGCCTCGCACCAAGGCAATGACCTGACGCGGTGATTGATCCATGTATATACTAAGCGGGCAAGCGCCCGAACAGGCACCGCACTGGATGCACGATCCAAGCCTTTCACAACCCGGCATGGCCGCAATGGCTTTGCCGAATCCCGCAGTGCGGTCCGCCTCGCATTTTATCTTTTGCCCCAGTTCCATGAGTCACCTCCGTGAAGCAACGCAACCGGGATTACTCCTGCTCAGCCCGGGGCAGGGGGATCCAACCTTTCTTAAGATGTTAACTCCATCACCACCCTTGCAGCAATCGGATAAATTCCGCTTTGTTGCATAAGATATATGCTGCACTGCGGTCTAGGTAATTCTCCTACCATACCTGCAAATATCTGCAACCTATAAATCTCCATATAACATTTAACACCCCCAACGGATAGAAAAGAGCCGACGGGATTTCCCGCATGTAGGATTTTCGCTGATGCATGTTGTGGTGCATTTTCCTAGGCCCCTTAACGGTATTATACCGATGTGTTTTGTTTTGCCTGTGCTGTAGCATGAAGTTCGTGCGAGATGCTGGTCGGGCGTAACTGTGTGTGAGTTTGTTCCACACCACGCCGCGAGCCGAACGCCGCACGGAATGGGCATCATGAACACGATGTTGAACAACCCAACGACACAACGCCGCCGGTGGAATATCCGCGGTCAGGTGCAAGGTGTTGGATTCCGTCCGTATGTTTATCGCCTGGCACGGGAATCGCACGTCACCGGTTTTGTGGCCAATAATAATTGCGGCGTGGTAATTGAGGCCCAGGGCCAAGAGGACGAGATTGTTCATTTCATTGAAATATTAAAACGTGATATTCCACCACTGGCCCGTATTGATGCCATCACGCAAGCGGCCATCGGACCGGTTGCCCATGAATATGATTTTCGGATTGCCAATAGTGACGTGCATGGCACAACCCGGGCGGCCATAACTCCGGATATGGCGATGTGCCCCGACTGTCGGCGGGAAATGTTTGACCCGGCCAACCGCCGATTTCATCACGCCTTGACCACCTGCACCAATTGCGGCCCACGCTATAGCATTATTCTGGAGGTTCCGTATGACCGTCCGGCCACGACGATGGCCGACTTTACCATGTGCGCCAGATGTCAACGGGAGTATGCCGATCCCGCGGAGCGACGATTTCACGCGCAGCCGATCTCATGCCCGGATTGCGGGCCGCAAATTCAACTGGTCAATTCACGTGGAGAACCTCTGGATGGTGATCCAATCGTTCAGACGGCCGATATGCTCATGAACGGTGCGATCATAGCCATTAAGGGTATCGGCGGATTTCATCTAGCGGCTCGGGCGGATGATGAGGCCGCCGTAATGCGGCTGCGGCAACTCAAGCAGCGCGACGCCAAGCCGTTTGCCATTATGTGCCGCTCGGTAAGTGATGCCCGGCAATTTATAAAACTTAGTCCGGAAGTCCAAGGGGTCATGGAATCGACGGTCGCGCCGATTATTCTGGCGATGCGTCAGGCCGATGCTCCGGTGGCTGCGGCGGTGGCAGGCAATAACTGTCGGCTGGGAGTCATGTTGCCGTATACACCTATCCACCATTTATTGTTCTCATACTTGGATCAGGACTTAGTAGCGTTGGTGATGACCAGCGGTAACATAACAGACGAGCCGCTGGCAATAAGTAATTCCGAGGCCCTGAAGCGCCTGGGTGGATTGTGTGACGGATTTTTATGGCATAACCGCCCGATTGCCCGAAGTGTGGATGATTCCGTCCTTCTCGATATGGGTCCGGGCGGCCCTCCGGTCCCGATACGCCGATCGCGCGGCATGGCACCATCGGCCGTTGCGCTGACCGCCGGTGTGCCAGTCATGGGGCTATGTTTGGGCGGAGAAATGAAAAATACGGTGGCAGTGGTAGCGGATTCTCAAGCGGTATTAAGTCAGCATCTGGGGGATTTACATAATCAGTCAGCGCGCCGGCAGTTTATTCAGACCATCGATGATTTATGCCGCCTTTACAAAGTCAGGCCGCAGTTCATCGCGCATGATCTGCACCCCATGTACCTTAGCGCGCAGTATGCCACACAGCTAGCCAAGCGGTTTAGCGCGCCGCTCATTGCGGTTCAACATCATCACGCGCATGCCGCGGCAGTGCTGGCCGAGCATGGCGTGGTTGGACCGGTATTGGCATTTATTTGCGATGGAACCGGATTAGGTCCGGACGGAACCGCCTGGGGCTGCGAATTGCTGTGCGCAAGTAGTGAGACCTTCCAGCGAATCGCTTCGCTGAACCCGCTGTTATTACCCGGCGGTGACGTGGCTGCCCGGGACATTTCCCGCAGTGCTTTCGCGGTTCTCCATCAGACGTTTGGTGCTGACTTTGATCAGCATCCGTTGGCGGCGCAACTGATTAAGAATTGTGACGACCGGCAAATGCTTAAGCTGATGATGACACGCAATCTTCATTGCGTCATATCCAGTAGTGCCGGGAGGCTCTTCGACGCTGTAGCCGCCCTGCTGGGCTTGTGTACTTACAACAGCTTTGAAGCGCAGGCCCCCATGGCACTGGAATCAGCGGCAGCCGGAGCGCAATGCCCGCATCAATGCGCGAAGCTGTGGGATTTTATCTACGATGACAACGGGCTGGAAAGACTTGATTTCCGGCCGCTGATTAGACAGTTGATTCAGCAACAGCAGAATAATGTTCCGGTTGCCATGCTGGCGGCAGAGTTTCAACATCAATTTGCCGCCGGGTGGGCGGATATTATCACGCGAAAGGCGGTTGAAACAAATATCCACGTGGTCGCGCTGTCCGGCGGCGTATTTGCTAATCAGTTGCTCACCGATGATCTGTCGCATCAACTCCAGCGCCAGGGCCTGAGGGTTCTTCGACATAAAAGTGTGCCGTGCAATGATGGCGGCCTGGCACTGGGACAGGCACTGGTGGCGGTAACACGTTGGAACAATGGATTGGGCGGCAGAACAACATTGAAAACGGAGTGTGGAACATGTGCCTAGCAGTACCCGCAAAACTTATTGAGCAGGACGGCCACCACGGCGTGGTGGACATGCATGGAAATCGTCTGCCCGTGAACACAATGATGACACCCGACGCCCAGAGCGGCGACTGGATTTTAATTCACGCCGGATTTGCCATTGAACGCCTTGATCCGGAAGAAGCTCGCAAAACATGGGCCTTGATTGCCGATGTGCAGCAGGCAGGCGGTGAACGCGCGGCGCAAGAACCGCCGCAGCAAGGACGTTCGTCGGAACCATCGACCACGCCAGGAGGCATGCTATGAGTATGACAGAACATGCCGTTGATGACCTGTTACATCGCCTTAACGTCGCGGCGAAAGCGATTGGGCGGGACGTAGCCTTCATGGAAGTCTGCGGCACGCATACCACCAGTGCCTTTCGCTGCGGCTTGCCAAGCGTCACGCCTTCGAATGTGCGACTCATCAGCGGCCCAGGATGCCCCGTATGCGTAACATCGCAGGGTGATATTGATCGGCTCATTGACCTGGGTTTACGGCAGGATGTCATTTTATGCACTTATGGGGATATGTTGCGTGTTCCAGGAAAACAGGGAACTCTGGAAGCCGCACGCGCCCGTGGCGGGAATATTGAGATTGTGTACAGCAGTATGGACGCGGTGAAGCTGGCACGCCAGAAACCGGGCCAGGAAGTGGTGTTTGCGGCCGTGGGTTTTGAAACCACTGCTCCCGCCACGGCAGCGGCGATCTGCGAGGCCCAGCGGCTTAATGTCAGTAATTTCAGCGTGCTGGCTAGTCACAAGCGGATCATACCCGCGATGCGAGCACTTTTGGCCGGTGGAGAAATTCCCGCGATAAAAGGGTTTCTCTGTCCCGGTCATGTGTCGGTGATTATCGGTTCGGAGGTCTATGCACCGATTGTCAAAGAATTCGGCGTATCGTGCGTGATTGGTGGTTTTGAACCGGCGCAGCTCATTGCGGCTCTGGTGTGCCTGACCGAGTTGGTTGTAAATAATAAAACCGCGCTGGTGAATCAGTACCCCGAAGCGGTGCATAAAAAAGGCAATCGCTGGGCGTTAGCCTTGCTGGAGCAGATTTTCGAGCCTGGTGATGCGCGATGGCGCGGCATGGGCAGCATACCCGACAGCGGTCTGGTCCTGCGCCGTGAATATCAGCGCTTTGATGCCGCATTACGGTTTAATCTCCCCGAACCACAGGAGCGCGAACCAAAGGGATGTATCTGCGGCAAAGTTATCAGCGGTGCGGCACTGCCCGTGCAATGTAAGCTCTTCGGGAAATCCTGCACTCCGATTTCCCCAATCGGGCCATGTATGGTCAGTTCCGAGGGGACTTGCTCGGCGTGGTTCAAATACGGGAATTTCAGGCAGGCGGCATTGCCCAGGCGGCAAGAGAAAGAACTGCTCGAGGTGCAATCATGATTAAAACGCCATTACATAACCAATCCACGCAGGCTCCCACGATGCCCGCACGGTTTACCCATGTCGCGTTGGCGCACGGCGGCGGCGGCCAATTGACGGATGTTCTGCTTAACCAGATTGTCCTGCCACGATTGAGTAATCCGGCGCTATCGCAACTTCTGGACTCCGGCGTTGTCCCCGGCGGCAAGCTGGCCATGACCATAGACAGCTATGTTGTTCAACCGCTGTTTTTTCCTGGAGGTGATATTGGCCGTCTGGCGGTAAGCGGGACCGTCAATGATTTAGCGGTATGCGGTGCCCACCCCAGAGCTTTGGCGCTGTCAATGATTCTGGCGGAAGGATTGGAACGCACCGTGCTGGAGCGCGTGCTGGACTCGGTCGCGGCAACCGCCGGCGAAGCGGGTGTACGCGTGATTACCGGTGATACCAAAGTGGTGGGACACGGACAGGCCGACGGAATTTATCTGACCACCGCCGGAATTGGTGAATTATCCGACCAGCCGTTGCCCCACCCGGATCATGTGGAGCCCGGTGATGTGCTGATTATCAACGGTCCGATTGCGGAACACGGATTGACAGTGATGCTGGCGCGTGAAATGCCGGAAATGCGAAGCGTATTACGCAGCGATGCGGCCCCTCTTAACGGTTTGATAGAAACCCTGCGCCGGGCCGTTGCGGAAGTAGTGTTTATGCGTGATCCGACGCGTGGGGGTTTAGCGGGCCTGACCGCCGATCTCGCCGGGCGAACCGGTTGGCGAATAAACTTGGAAGAATCACAGATTCCAGTAAAGCCTGAGGCGAAACATGCGGCCGACATGCTGGGCCTGGACCCACTGGAAATAGCCAATGAGGGAAAAGTTGTGGTCGTCGTTCGGCCCGGCCAGGCGCAGGCGGCACTGGCGGCAATGCGACAGCATCCACTGGGAAAAGACGCGTGCATTATTGGATCTGTCGCCCCGGAAAAAGATGGAATGTGCGCGCTGCACACATCCATCGGCGGATGGCGGGTGTTGCAAAAACCATATGGGGAACAATTACCGCGGATATGTTAATTACTGCGGACTAAACAGGAGACTATTTTATGCTTAGAGGAACTTCAATTCCGCAACCACCTAGCCAGGATAAACGCTGGAAAATTATCGAGACTACCATGCGCCGCAACGACTTTCAGCCACAGGCCCTTATTGAAAGTCTGCACAGCGTGCAGCAAACATTCGGTTTTCTTGATATTCCGTCCATGCGCTGGGTGGCAGCGGCACTGAAGGTGCCGCTGTCCAAGGTTTATGGCGTGGCCACGTTTTATCATTTTTTCACACTCAAGCCGCAGGGTAAACATGTGTGTGTCGTCTGCATGGGAACAGCCTGTTACATCAAAGGCGGGAAGCAACTCCTTGATGAGGTGCAGCGGCATTACGGCATTGCGGAAGGACAAACCACCAAAGATGGGGAACTTTCATTGGCGGTGGCGCGGTGCATTGGTGCGTGCGGATTAGCTCCCGTGGTCGTGGTTGACGGACAAGTGATGGCAAAGTCGACCAGTCCGCAACTCATTGAAACTATTGAAACAAAAATGGAAAGGAAACAACCCGTATGAAACCCGAAGAATTATTAGCGATGGCGGACAAAACCAGCAGTGATCTCGATCGCTACGAGCATCGGATCCATGTATGCACAGAATCCGGATGCATCAGCGTGCAAAGCGATGTTCTACTCAAAAACATCGGCGAGGAGGTAAAGCGACGTAATAATCAGGATAAGGTCTGCGTGAAAGGCGTGGGCTGCATGGGATTATGCTGCAACGGGCCGCTGGTCCGCGTTGATGACGTTATGTACCAATTTGTTAAACCAGAACATGCCGGGGTCATTGTGGAGAGCCTTTCCGCGCAACCGATCCAGGAATTGCTATGCGACACCGGGCAGCCGTTTTTCGCACGTCAGAAACTTGTGGTGCGGGACAATTCAGGACGTGTCGATCCGGAAAGTCTGGTAGATTGCGTCGCCCATGGTGCCTATCAAGCGTTGCTGAAAGTCCTTACCACCATGACTCCACAGCAGGTCATACAAGAAATTTCTGATTCCGGCCTGCGCGGACGGGGTGGAGCAGGGTTTCCAACCGGACTGAAGTGGTCCATGGTGGCCAAGACCGGCGGGCGCGACAAATATTTAATCTGCAACGGTGATGAAGGTGACCCAGGAGCATTCATGGATCGCAGCGTCATGGAAGGCGATCCGCATCGGGTACTGGAAGGCATGGCTATTGCCGCGTATGCCGTGGGAGCGGAAAACGGCGTAATATATGTCCGGGCAGAATATCCTCTGGCGGTCAAGCGCCTGACCAAAGCCATCAACATGGCTCGCCGCCACGAATTGCTGGGACCCAATATTTTCGGCACCAATTTCAACTTCAACATCGAATTGCGACTCGGTGCCGGCGCATTTGTATGCGGCGAGGAAACAGCATTAATAGCCAGTGTGGAAGGTAAGCGTGGTGTGCCACGTCCGCGTCCGCCATATCCGGCAAATTATGGACTTTTCGGTTGCCCCACCTTGATCAATAACGTCGAGACGTATGCCAACGTCGCTCCGATTATTAACAAAGGGGCGGCCTGGTTTGCACAAATCGGAACGGAAAAAAGTAAAGGCACCAAGATCTTCGCCTTAACCGGAAAGATTAGAAATACTGGTCTGATTGAAGTGCCCATGGGAATTCCACTTCGGGACATTATCTATGATATTGCCGGCGGTATTCCGGATGGCAAGGCTTTTAAAGCCGTGCAGACCGGCGGGCCTTCAGGTGGTTGTATTCCGGCGGAGCTTCTGGATATTACCGTGGATTATGAATCACTGGCCAAGGCCGGATCCATCATGGGATCGGGCGGCATGATTGTGATGGATGAAACCAGCAACATGGCCGATGTGGCGCGATTCTTTATGGAATTCTGCATGACTGAAAGTTGTGGCAAGTGTATACCGTGCCGGGTGGGCACGTATGAAATGCACGAATTGCTGGATCGAATATGTGAAAAACGCGGCACGCCGGAAGACTTGCAACTGCTAAAGGATTTGTGCGACATGGTCAAGCAGACCAGCTTGTGCGGACTGGGCCAATCAGCGCCTAATCCGGTGCTTAGCACGCTGCGTTATTTTGAGCAGGAATACCAAAACCTCATCGCGGAGGCCCAAGCCGCGCGTGGACAGGTAACACAAGCCATCACAGGTGAACACATTGAACTGGAGGTGCTCCCATGAGTGCAGTTACTTCAACAACTCAATCCATTACGCTGACCATTGACGACAAAGCAATCAGTTGCCGGTCCGGCGAGACGATTCTGCAGGTAGCGCGGGAAAATAACATTGACATTCCCACACTGTGCTATCTGGAAGGATTGACCGTCTGGGGCGGTTGCCGACTATGCATGGTGGAAATCGCCGCGTCACCAAAACTTCACGCGGCCTGCGCTACAGAATGTACCGAAGGTATGACCGTACGCACCACATCGCCGCGTTTGAAGCAATATCGCAAGATGATTGTGGAAATGCTTTTTGCGGAACGGAATCACGTGTGCTCAGTGTGTGTGAGCAATGGGCACTGCGAATTACAAAATATGGCAACCAAGCTGGAAATCGATCATGTACGATTCCCTTATCGCTTCCCGCGCATGGAGGTGGATAATTCGCACGACTACATGCGTCTGGATCAAAACCGCTGCATCCTTTGCGCCCGATGCGTACGGGTGTGCGGCGAGATCGAAGGGGCCCATACCAAAGATGTTAAAGGCCGGGGCGTGCTATCCGCGATTATCCATGATCTGGATGAACCCTGGGGCGATAGCCAGACCTGCACGGGATGCGGTAAGTGTGTCAATGTATGTCCAACGGGCGCATTAACCCACCGCGGCACGGCCGTGGGGGAAATGACAAAGAAGACCGAGTTTTTACCTTATCTAACCCTGATGCGGGAGGTTAAATTATGACCACGACAACAACTGCAACGACAACCAGGCCAACTGTAGCAACCGTCTGGCTAGACGGCTGCTCGGGGTGTCACATGAGCCTGATGGACCTCGATGAGCGGCTTATTACCTTGGCCGGACTGGTGGATATATTACATTCGCCGGTCGTGGATCCGAAGGAATTTCCGCAAAGCGTGGATGTAACATTGGTGGAAGGGGCGGTCAGCAGTGAAGAAGATTTGCACAAAGCCAATGTCATCCGCGCACATAGCAAATTCGTCATAGCTTTGGGAGACTGCGCGGTCACCGGCAATGTGCCAGCCATGCGCAACTATTGGGATCGCTCGGACTTGTTTGACCGGGCTTATGTGGAAAATGCCCAGGAGCCGCCCACAGCCGAAGAACGCAAAGCCATCCTTCCGCTGACGGTTGTACCGCCCTTGCGCCCGCGCGCCACGCCCCTGCACGAGGTAATCAAGGTGGACCTGTATCTGCCGGGTTGCCCGCCACCCGCGGATGCGATCTGGTTTGTGCTGACGGAATTTCTGGCGGGACGCGTGCCCAACGCCATGAGCGTCTCGCGCTTTGGAAAATGAATTGCGCCCGGAGGCCATGGTGCTTAACAAAAAAGGATTTTATCATGACACGAACCATTACCATTGACGGTGTTACCCGCATAGAAGGACATGCCAAAATAACTATTCACCTTGACGAATCCGGCAAGGTGTGCGATGCGCAATTTCATGTGACGCAGTTTCGCGGATTTGAAAAATTTGTGGAAGGCAGACCCCTAACCGAAATGCCCAGCATTATGGCGCGTATCTGCGGGATATGTCCCGTAAGCCATCTGATGGCGGCAGCCAAGGCCTGCGATGATATTCTGGCAGTGGACATTCCACCTACCGCGGACAAACTCCGTCGCATCATGAATCTTGCGCAGATGGTGCAGAGTCATGCTCTGTCTTTTTTTCACCTTTCCAGCCCCGATCTGCTGTTCGGGATGGACGGCGATCCGATGCGCCGCAACATTTTTGGATTGATCCGCGAGCACCCGGATTTTGCACGTGATGGAATTCTGCTGCGTAAATTTGGGCAGGATGTTATCGCCTTGCTGGGCGGGAAGAAAATTCACCCCGCATGGGTTGTGCCAGGCGGGGTCAATGCCCCCTTGACGGAAGAAACGCGCGACACGATTCTCAAGCAGATTCCCGAAGCTATTGCCCGCGCACAACGCGCTTTGGACTATTTCCGTACCGTGCAGGATCACTACCCGGCTGAGGTTGATGCGTTTGCCAACTTCCCGACGCTTTTTGCCGGACTGGTAACGCCCGATGGCCTCTTGGAACATTATGACGGAACCATGAAATTTGTGGATCACAATGCCACACCGGTGGCCGAACTTAACTCAAGCTACCACAGCCATTACGGATCGCTTATCAGCGAAGCCGTTGAGAATTATTCCTATCTGAAATTCCCTTATTTCAAAGCCCGCGGATATCCCGCTGGAATTTATCGTGTTGGCCCGTTGGCACGTCTGATCGTAGCCGAACGCTGTGGTACAGTACACGCGGATAAGGAATTAGGTGTGTTTCGCACGCGACTGGGCCGTTCGCCGCAAAGCAGCTTCCATTACCACTGGGCCAGACTCATTGAAATTCTTTACGGCATTGAAATGATTCAGCGGCTGCTGGAATATCCGGATATTCTCAACACTCATATCCGATCACGCGCTCGGCCCAATCGGCTCGAAGGCGTGGGTATATCAGAGGCACCGCGCGGCACGCTGATTCATCACTATAAAATTGATGAAAACGGTCTGATCCGCTGGGCCAATCTGATTATCGCAACCGGTCACAATAATCTGGCGATGAATCTGGGCGTGCGACAGGTTGCCGAAAGATTTGTGGACGCCGAGCATCTAAGCGAAGGCATGCTGAACAGGGTCGAAGCTGTTATCCGCTGTTTCGATCCATGCCTGAGTTGCTCGACGCATGCCCTGGGACAGATGCCTTTGCGAATTGAGCTGTGTCGCGCTGACGGCGAGGTGTGCGATGTACTGCAACGAGATTAATGCGACGATCCCCCCGGTTGAAACACTGGTTATCGGCTATGGCAATACCTTGCGTGCTGATGACGGTGCGGGACCGGCGGTTATCGAGAAACTGACATCACTTCTGCCTCGGCGACTTGCGCAGAAGGTTCAACTGATTTCCTGCGGACAACTGACACCGGAGCTCGCAGTGGATATCGCTCCATGCCAAAGAATTATTTTTATTGATGCCAGTATGGCGCTTCCAGCGGGGAGTATCTCCATAAACCCGGTTCAGGAAGAATGCGGTGCGGTGCTCATGGGGCACTATTCTACACCGGCAACCGTGCTGGCGATGGCGCAAAGCGCGTTCGGCGCACGCCCCCATGCGTGGGTGGCGGCGATCGGATGTCAAAGCGTGGAAATAAGCGATAAACTAACGCCCAGGGTGGCCGCGGCGGTTGACCGCCTCGCAAGGCACGTGTGCC
Organism: Phycisphaerales bacterium; assembly: GCA_027313145.1. Taxonomy (GTDB): domain Bacteria; phylum Planctomycetota; class Phycisphaerae; order WQYP01; family WQYP01; genus JAMDCX01. The sequence continues at coordinate 16,290 of DAHVEJ010000006.1, forward strand.
ACGCGATAGCACGATGGAGCAAGGGACAAACATTCCTGCCGGAAATGCTGCCGAATTCGGCCCCGGCACTCAAGGCAATTTGAAGATCATGAAAGGACTGATTATGAATACCAAACAACATCTAACCATGGATGGCAACGAGGCGGCGGCAAGCGTGGCCTATCGGACCAGTGACACCGCCGTGATCTATCCGATTACCCCGTCAAGTCCCATGGGCGAATTTTTTGACGACTGGTCATCACGCGGCCAGAAAAATATTTGGGGCGATGTGCCGCAGGTTGTGGAAATGCAAAGTGAAGGCGGTGCCATCGGCGCGGTCCACGGCGCTTTGCAAGCGGGAGCAATGTGTACCACCGGCACCTCTTCGCAAGGCTTGCTGCTGATGATTCCAAATCTTTACAAGATTGCCGGCGAGCTTACGAGCTTTGTCATTCAAGTGGCAGCGCGTTCTCTGGCGACCCATGCGTTGTCTATCTTTGGGGATCACTCGGACGTCATGGCTTGCCGACAAACCGGATTTGCCATGTTGGCCTCCATGAATACCCAGGAAGCCCACGATCAAGCGGCTATTGCGCTGGCCGCCAGTTTGCGCAGCAGAATTCCGTTTATTCATTTTTTTGACGGTTTTCGCACCTCACATGAGCTTAATGGCGTCGACATGCTTACCGACGATCAGTTGCGTACGCTGATTCCCCAGGCATGGGTAACGGCCCATCGTCAGCGTGCGCTAACGCCAGATGCTCCGGTGTTACGCGGTACAGCTCAAAATCCGGATACTTTTTTTCAGGCGCGGGAAGCCGCAAATTCCTTTTATGATGCCCTGCCGCAAATTGTCCTTGAAGAAATGCGGCGTTTTACCGAACTGACCGGCCGGATTTATCAGCCGTATGAATATCACGGCCATCCGCAGGCCACGCGTGTGATCATCATTATGGGTTCCGGCGCTGAAACTACCAGCGAAACCGTGCGACACCTGGTGGAAAAAGGAGAACGAATCGGCTGCATAATCGTGCGACTATACCGTCCTTTTGCCGCCGATATGCTGGTCAGTGCCATCCCCACCACGGCCCGAAACATTGCGGTCATGGATCGCTCCAAAGAGCCGGGCTCGGCGGGAGAACCGCTGTATCAGGATGTTGTGACAGCTTTGGCCCAGGCAATGATGGTGCGTGCATTGCCCATGGGAGAAATGCCGCAGGTGATCGGTGGGCGCTACGGCCTATCAAGCAAAGAATTCACGCCCGCAATGGTCAAGGCGGTATTTGATGAGTTGGGTAAATCTAATCCCAAACCGCGCTTTACCGTAGGAATTAATGACGATGTCACCCACCTGTCAATACCGGTCGACCAAGGTTTTGATCTGCCCATGGGTGATATGGTGCAGGCATTGTTTTACGGCCTGGGGGCCGACGGGACCGTCGGTGCCAACAAGAATTCAATCAAAATTATCGGCGATCAAACGAATCTGCACGCCCAGGGTTATTTTGTTTATGATTCAAAAAAATCAGGGGCTATGACGATCTCGCATTTGCGATTCGGCCATGAGCCGATCCGTGCGCCTTATCTGATTCGCAAAGCCAATTTTGTTGCGTGCCATCAATTTGAATTTCTCGAACGCATGGACGTTCTGGAGATGGCTGCGCCGGGATCGGTTTTTCTACTCAACGCGCCACTGGACCGTGAAAAGGTCTGGGATTATCTGCCGGTAGAAATTCAGCGCACGATCATTGAGAAACGTCTCAAGTTCTTCGCGATAGATGCCAATAAAGTGGCACGGAATACCGGTATGGGCCGGCGCATCAATACGATTATGCAGACCGCGTTTTTTGCCATATCGGGAGTTCTACCGCGCGATTCGGCGATTACCGCAATTAAAAAGGCAATAAAAAAGACCTATGAAAAACGCGGCGATGAGATTGTCCAACGCAATTACGAAGCGGTAGACCAAACCTTGGCGAATCTGCATGAAATACCCGTTCCCGCCACCGCAACTTCCAACATTCGACAGGAGAGCTTTGCCCAGCCGGCCATGCCTGATTTCACCCGTCGCGTACAGGCGGTGATGATGGCCGGAAAGGGCGACTTGTTACCAGTTAGTGCGTTTCCGGTGGATGGCACGTGGCCGACCGGCACGACCAAGTGGGAAAAACGCAATATTGCCGTGAGTATTCCGGAATGGGACCAGCAGTTCTGCATCCAATGCAACAAGTGTGCTTTTGTCTGTCCGCACGCGGCCATACGAGCCAAAATTTATGATCAAGGCGACCTGGCCGGCGCTCCAGCGTCATTCAAACACGTGGCCTACAAAGCTCCGGACTTTAAGGGCATGATGTATACCCTGCAGGTGGCTCCGGAAGACTGCACGGGATGTGGATTATGCGTGGAGGTTTGCCCGGCGAAAGACAAAGCCAATCCGAAGCATAAGGCTATTAACATGGCCCCACAAATCAGTATTCGCGAGCGGGAACGCGATAACTTCAATTTTTTCCTTAATATCCCGGAGTTGGATCGATCGCGCATCACACGCCTCGATGCCAAGGCCAGTCAATTTCTGCTTCCGCTATTCGAATTCAGCGGAGCCTGTGCCGGCTGCGGAGAAACACCGTATATTAAATTGCTGACCCAGTTGTTCGGAGATCGGCTGATTATCGCCAATGCGACGGGCTGTTCCTCGATCTACGGCGGCAATCTCCCCACAACACCCTACACGACGAACCGCGAAGGGCGCGGGCCGGCGTGGAATAATTCCCTGTTTGAAGATAATGCCGAGTTCGGCTTGGGAATGCGATTAGCTCTGGACCAGCACATTCGCCAGGCGCAGCGTCTGGTAAAACAACTCGCCGGCCGTATTGGCGATACGCTAAGTACCGCACTTCTCGAAGCGGATCAATCGTCAGAAAAAGGAATTGCCCAGCAGCGCGGTCGCGTGGTGGAATTGCGAAAGCGTCTGGTTGATATCAAAGAACCCGAATCCACAGTTCTGGGACAAGTCGCTGATTATCTGGTACGCAAAAGCGTGTGGATTCTCGGCGGCGATGGATGGGCGTATGACATTGATTTTGGCGGATTGGACCATGTATTAAGCCTGCTTTTTGATGTCAATGTTCTGGTGCTGGACACGGAAGTATATTCCAACACCGGCGGTCAAAGTTCCAAGAGCACGCCGATTGGCGCTGTGGCTAAATTTGCCGCCGCCGGGAAAAGCACCCAGAAAAAAGACCTCGGACTGATGGCGATGAGTTATCGCCACGCGTATGTCGCCAGCATCGCTTTTGGTGCTAATGACAATCACACAGTTCGAGTCTTCAATGAAGCGGCGGCCTATCCCGGCCCGTCTTTAATAATTGCTTACAGCCACTGCATCGCGCATGGGTATGATCTCACCTACGGGATCAACCAGCAGAAATTGGCGGTGGATAGCGGCGTGTGGCCACTGTATCACTACGATCCGCGGCTGATTATGGAAGGCAAGCCGCCCTTGCAAATTGATTCACCAAAACAGAAAGCCAATGTACGCGATTACATGCGTAATGAAACGCGGTTTTCCATGATCGAAAAAATTAATCCTGAAAGATTCCGCATGCTTTCGGAAGCCTCTGTGCGGAATACCGCCGAGCGGCTGGCACTGTATACACAATTGGCGGGGTTTGCATTTCCTGAAACTCAGGCTCCGAGTCAAAGCGAGCCGACCACCGCCACGGCAAAAGGAGAATAATACTATGGATATGTCTACCAACTATATGGGCTTTGATCTTCCTCACCCGCTGATACCGGGAGCTTCGCCGATGGCCAATGACATTGACACGGTCCGCCGTCTGGAGGATGCCGGCGCTCCGATGATTATCATGCCTTCGATTTTTGAAGAGCAGTTGGTTCAGGAGGAAATCTATGTAGATTGGGCGCTCACGCAAGGGGATGAAAACTCCGGCGAAGCGTCGGGGTATTTGACGACACCGTATAATTTCCGGCTCGGCCCCGATGCCTATCTTAAACAGCTACAGAAAATAAAATCTGTTGTGCGCGTCCCGGTTATCGCCTCACTCAACGGCCGCACGCTGGGCGGATGGACCTCTTACGCCAAGCAGTTGGAGCAAGCAGGTGCCGACGGTATCGAGTTAAATCTTTACGATTTAGCCTTGACTGCGTTTCGTGACTCCACGGATGTTGAACGCGACATGCTGGCGATCATACGGGACGTGCGCAAGGTGGTAAGGCTTCCATTGGCGGTGAAGCTCTCCGGCTTTTACACATCCCCCGTGCATTTTGTCGCGCAGGCCGCAAAAGCCGGAGCGGGAAGTGTCGTGATCTTTAACCGCTTTTACCAGGCGGATATTGATATTGACAATCTGACGATAAAGCGCGAACTCAAGTTATCCACATCGGATGAACTTTTGCCGCGCCTGCGCTGGGTGGCGGCCATCAGCGGGCAGGTGGATTGCCAGGTGGCTATCACCGGCGGCGTCCAAAATGCGCGCGACGCCGTCAAATGTCTTATGGTCGGCGCTGATGCCGTACAGGTCGTTTCCGCGCTTTTGGAGTACGGTCCGGACCACCTGAAGGTGCTGCGGGACGCTTTGGCGGAGTGGCTGCGGGCCAATGAATATTTGTCGGTTAAGCAAATGAAGGGGTCCATGAGTATGGCGCGATCCCCGGAGCCGGAATTGTTCGAACGCGGCAATTACATTCGCATCCTCCAGGGATGGAAAAAAATGGAAAGCGGTATGGAGTTATTCTGGAGTTGAGTCATGCATGAAGTTTCGATTGCGGAAGCGTTAATCGCGTTAATCCGGCGGCACATGCCGACAAACGGGAAGCTGATCCGGGCCACCGTGCGTATCGGCCCCATGCACGGCGTGGTGTCGGAGGCCATGGAAATGGCGTGGAATATCGCCAGCTCGGAAGCTGCCTGGCCCGCAGCGCAACTGAAAATTATAACTCCGCCCTGGCGCTTACGATGCGTGTCATGTGGACGGTGCTGGGAGCCCGCAACGGTTGATGAACACTGCGTATGTGGTTTCACGAAGGCTGATATTATGGGCGGCGATGAATTTCAGTTGGATTCCATCGAAGTGGACTGTCCGGTAAAACATCCTAAGCGAAGGTCCACGGCTGGTGTCCGTGCACGCGGCAGAACCCTCAAAAAAGGAGTTAACCATGAGCACCAAAGTTCCAATTGTTGAAAATGTTCTTAAACTCAACGATGAAATGGCGATTCAGAATCAGCGATTATTTCAACAGGCCGGCGTATTTGTGGTGGATTTAATCGGTGCGCCCGGCGCGGGAAAAACAGCCTTGTTGGAGCTTACGCTCCGTCAACTCAAGAGTGTTTTGGACATCGGTGTGATCGTCGGTGATCCGGCAACCTGCCGCGATGGAGACCGTCTGGCCAAGCATTCGGAGCATATCGTACAGGTCAACACCGGAAGCGGATGCCACCTTGATGCCAATCAGATCCGCCATGCCATGAATAAGCTTAAACTTGCCGATCTCGATTTGCTTATTATCGAAAATGTTGGCAATCTGATCTGCCCGGTCTCATTTAATCTCGGTCAGAACTGCAAAGTCGGAATGTTCAGTGTCAGTGAAGGCGACGATAAAGCCGCCAAGCATCCGAATCTGGTCGTATCGGCGGATGCGCTAATTCTTAATAAAATTGATCTATTGCCCTATATTCCCTTTGATCTCGAATGCTTCCGTCAGGATGTGGCACATCTTAATCGAACCGCCCCCCTGCTGGAAATTTCCGTTGCCCGCAATCAGGCCAACGCCTGGCTGGACTGGCTGATAGAAAACGCAAAACGGCCGGAGCACCTTACGAAGTCCAATTGAGCCGACCAGGCATGTATCAAACGCTAAACATAAGGTCGAATTTCATAAGAGCTTTTTACAGTTTTTCCAGCTCAGCGATGATGTCGAGCACCGCTTTCTTGCCGTCCGCGAAATACATCAGGCAGTTTTTGGCGGCAAAAAGCGGATTGGGAATGCCGGCAAAACCGGAACTCAGGCTGCGTTTAATCACGATTACCGTGCCGGCTTTATCCACATTCAAAATCGGCATGCCCGCGATAGGACTATTGGGATTATCACGCGCATCGGGATTCACCACATCATTGGCACCATTGACGATGACCACATCCATGTTTTCAAATTCCGGATTGATTCGATCCATTTCCATAAGATGATCATAGGGAATATTGGCCTCCGCCAAGAGCACATTCATGTGGCCCGGCATGCGCCCGGCGACCGGATGAATACCGAACTGCACATCCACCGAGCGTGATTCCAATAGCTCAAATAGCTGCCCCACGGCGTGTTGCGCTTGCGCCACCGCCAAGCCATAACCCGGCACAATGGCCACACGGCGGGCACCGTCCAAGATGGCCGCCACTTCTTCGGCGTTGACGCTTTTAATATTTCCGCCGTAAATATCATCGGATTTTGCGGCCTTGCCGGCTTGCACCTGCCCGAACAGCACATTGATAAAAGATCGGTTCATCGCTTTGCACATGATCATCGCCAGGATGAAGCCTGATGATCCTTCCAAAGCACCACCAATGATTAAGAGTTTATTGTTCAGGACAAATCCCATGGCGGATGCGGATAAGCCCGCGTAACTGTTAAGTAGTGCGATGACTGTGGGCATATCGCCGCCGCCGATCGGCAGAATCAGCATCACTCCAAACAGCAGACACAGGGCAATAAAAATTGGAAAAACCAGCGGGTTGGCGGGAATAACAACCACCATGGCTCCGGCGATGATAGATGCGCCTAATACGGAAATACTGGCGACGTTCTGAAACGGATAATTCATGGGCTGTGTGGGCAGTATTTCCTGCAGCTTTCCCGCCGCCACAAGACTGCCGGTAAATGTCAGGTAACCCAGAAGCGATTCAAACCCGATGGCAACAAGTGTGGAGGTGCCCAATGATGCCCCGTGGGCGTAATATTCTGCTGTTCCCACCAGCGCCGCCGCCAAGGCTCCAAAGGCATGAAATAGGGCAATCTGTTGCGGAACGGCGGTCATGGGAATCAAAAGGGCCATGGGAAGCGCGGCCGCAATGGCGATGGCGAAGGCGATGAAAATCCAGTCATAATGCCGCACTTCCGGAAGAAAAAGTGTGGCAATAATCGCGGCAGCCATGCCAATTTCTCCGGCCAGCACGCCCCAGCGCGCGGTTTTGGGGCTGCTTAGCCACTTCAACGACAGCGCAAAAAGCATGGCCGCAGCCAGATAAATCAAAATGACATAAGCCGGCATGACTTGGCGATGGGGTAAGAACTTGGCCGTTGCGGCGATGATCGTTACAGGTAAATAGGAACTTATCACAAGGTGCTCCCGTGGCTAGAGGTTTAAGTAAACGACAGGCAGGCGTTGAAATCACTGCGACTTGCGCTTCTTAAACATCTTGAGCATACGATCGGTCATTAAAAAGCCCCCCACCACATTGATCATTGAGGCCGTCACCGCAATGGTCCCCAACACCACGACCATGGTAGTGTTGTGCCCCGCACCGGTCACCGCAATGGCTCCGACCACCGAGATCGCCGAGATCGCATTGGTCAGCGACATCAGGGGAGTGTGGAGTTGGGGCGAAACCCGCCGCACCACTTCATAGCCCAGAAACGCCGCCAGCGCAAAGACAAACAAATTGGATTCCAAAGATGGATTCATACTTGTATCTCCAACAAAGCAATCATTGCCTATTTTATATGCCGGCTCCGGCGGCTTTCTGTGCCGCACGCTTAGTTTCGGTCCGTTCTCTTAGCCTGTACCCGCCGCAGCATCCGGTGATTCCAGTACCGGCAGGCCCAGTAGCTCACGCACACGCGGATTAACAATGACGCCCTCCCGCATGACCAGCATCTCACGCGTAATTTGATCCTGCATATCCAGGAGGCACTGCCCATTTTTAACCAGATGCTTTAATACATTAACCATATTGTTGGCATACATTTGACTGGCGTGAACCGGCAGTGTGGCGGTGAGGTTTGTCGGCCCCAGAATCGTGACACCCTGATGCACCACCACTTCATCCGGGCGCGTCAGGGAACAATTGCCGCCGCGCGAGGCCGCCAGATCAACAACAATCGAGCCGGCTTCCATTCCGGCAACCATGTCATCGGAGATCAGAATCGGCGCTTTTTTGCCCGGTACGGCCGCCGTGGATATGACGATATCCGCCTCACTGACGCTATGCGCCATTAATTCGCGCTGCCGCCGCTGCTCTTCGGCCGTCTGCTGCCGAGCGTAACCAGCGGGAGTTTGCGCTTCCGCGGCCTGCATGGGCAACTCGATAAATCGGGCACCCAGGCTTTGCACCTGCTCTTTAACCGCAGGCCGCACGTCAAACGCACTGACTTGCGCACCCAGCCGCCGGGCCGTAGCAATCGCCTGCAGCCCCGCCACGCCGGCTCCGATGACAAACACTTTGGCCGGGGTGATTGTGCCGGCGGCGGTAATCATCATGGGAAAAATTTTTCCAAGTTTTTCCGCCGCGATCAACACCGCCTTGTACCCTGCGAGGCTGGCCATGGAAGAAAGAGCATCCATACTCTGAGCACGGGTAATGCGCGGCACCAGTTCCATCGCCAAGAGAGTCACAGCAGATTGTGATAACGACTGCATGGCGGATTTATCCGTCAACGGATCGGCAAATGCAATGATCACCACACCACGCTTTAGCTCCGCCATATCCGCACCGGAAGCGGAAGTATTGGACCCTAAGGCATGCACCTGCACGAGAATATCCGTCTGCCGCAGCAAGGTTATGCGATCGGGCACTACCGTTGCCCCGGCCTTGGCATAAGCCGCATCAGGAAAGCCGGCCGTCACCCCTGCCCCAGATTGAATGTGAACTTCCATCCCCTGCTTGACCAGACTGGCCGCTGCCGCCGGAGTAAGCGCTACCATTTGTTCGCCGGGAAAAATTTCTTTTAAAGCCGAGACGATCATAACAGGACTTCCATATCTACAAAGATATAATGATCCCGGTTGGGAATTTTTGCAAGTCAGTACAAAGGAGCCACTCCATGGGAGCCTGCCCGAGTAACGGCCGGTCGGCGAGATGGCGGTAATTAACTCAATGCGGCGGAACCAAGAGACTTGCAGATCGGCCTAAGCAATAAATTCCGCTGAATCCTCCCGGCGGGTTCGCAGGGTCAGCATCATCACCTGCGGCGGGCAGAACAAACGAAGGCGCAATCCCGCTTTGCCGATGCCCCGATTGACGATTAGCCAGGTATCCGCAATGCGATTTAATCCGGTGCACATATTCGCCGGCAGCACATCATGCCCTATGATCGGACTTCCATCCGGATAACATATTTGCCCACCATGCGTATGACCCGCCAGACACACATCCACCCCCGCCGCAGCCGCGGAATGGATAAGATCCGGATAATGCAACAGCATAAGTTTAAAGTCGGTGCTCTGTACGTTGCGCATGGCGGCAGGAATATCTGTATCACTGCGCCGATGCTGGGCCACGCCAATTAGCGCCATGCGTTGGCCACCCCGTTCAATAATGACCGACTCATTAACCAGCATCACCGCCCCCCCCGCCACCAGCGCCGGCCCCAACTCCAGCGAATCATGATTGCCCAGGATAAAGTATGTTCCCAATGTGGTATGAATGGCGGACATCAGACGCTGAACATTAGGCAGCGTCTTTTTCCATTTCCAACTGCGGTGCCCCAGATCGCCTGTGATAACGGCCAGATCAGGTTGCAGCGGGGAAATTTGATCGCTCCAGTGCTGCAACTCGGCGGTCCATCGTGTAATGTGCAGATCAGAGAGGTGCAAAATACGTATACCGTCAAACGCTTCGGGTAAGCGATCAAGCATCAGTTCAAGATATTCTACTTCCGGCATAGTCGCATCCAACAGCGCCGATCGTTGTTCTCCGGAAACAACTTCCCGGAGCACTGGGCTTACACCTGAAGATTCTATACTGCCGAAGTGTCGGCGGTACAGCAGTTGATCGGGAAGCTGGTCAAATGCCGGATTACCGCCGCCCGGAAGCTTGGGCCGGCTAGGCCGCTTGAAACGCCGAGGGGCATAACTTAGCCAAATGACATTTTTCACATGCGGGCTTTCGCGCTACACACACCGCCCGGCCATGCGCAATAAGCAGATGCGAAACCAGCGTCCAATCGCTGCGCGGAATCAAGGCCATCAAATCTTTCTCCACTTTTTCCGGATCATCGTGTTGTGACAAACCCAAACGCCGGGCCAGTCGCCCCACATGCGTGTCGACCACGACGCCAACCTGTTTGCCAAACGCATTGCCCAATACCACATTGGCCGTTTTACGCCCGACCCCCCGCAACGCTGTAAGCGCTTCCATTGTACTGGGCACCTCCCCGCCATGAGTCGCCATAAGATGTTGGGCCGTTTGCTGTATGGACTTCGCTTTCGCCCGGAAAAATCCAGTGCTTTTAATAATGTCTTCAAGCCGTGAAATATCCGCCGTCGCCAACGATGCCGCATCGGGAAATTGCTTAAAAAGCACCGGCGTAACCATGTTGACGCGCACATCAGTGCATTGCGCGGAAAGAATGGTGGCAATCAGCAATTCCAGTGGCGAATGATGGTTCAACGCGCAATGCGCATCAGGATACATTTTTTTCAGTAATGCCAGAATCTGATCACAGCGCTTCCGCCGAGCCGCAGCGCTTTCTCGGAACTTACTTTTTTTCCCAACTTTTTTCATAATCAGCCAGACCCTTTACCCGTTCTTAATCGGCTTGTTCATGCGACTGCCTTAAACGCCAAAAACCCAAGACATTCGCCACATGACCGCAAACATGCCGCAGCCAGTTGGCGTTTGGACCTCAGTCGCATGGGCACCGGTGAAAGTATTATAGAATTTGTCCCTAATTTTTCACAACGCGGTCCGCTGCGGCGAGCCTAGCTGCCAACTTAAGGCTTAGCAACCTTCAGCGGCACAAGCTTAAACGGCGGAATTTTCAGCGGCACATCCGTGACGCCGCCGGGGATGGGCGGTACGGTGAAGGTTGCGTCAACTGTACCGATGACTTGGTCGGCGGACCCAAACTTCTGGCGCACCGTGACGGCTGGATTCACTGCGTAAGCTGTAACGATGTAGGTTCCCGGCACCACATCGTGGATGGTGAAGGCATTAACCGCGTTGATAACGAAGAAATAATCGTGGAGTTGCGTTCGCCTCCATAATTGGTAGCGCGCAAAGAAGGCCTTGCCGGCAGCGGTGGCGAAAAATTTCTTGAACCACCGAGATTTCTGCGCATCGCTGCCGTGCTTTATGCTGGCCGGCATGGGCCAAGGTAGGGGCTTGGTTTCGGCGTCGGCCATCTCGAAATACCAGCCGTGAATTGCCGCCAGCGATTGAGGCACAGTTATGCGCCCCTCCACAGTTTGCCCAACTCCTCCCAGCGTTACCTTAACAGTTTTTCCGGGCAGGACGGTAACGGGGCAGCCCAGCGCTCCTGATTCACCCGCCATCGGGCCTGAAATCCGCATTTGGACCGATGCTTTGCCAGCGGGAAACCGGGAAATCCTGAATCGCCCGCTCGAATCTGTCCGAGCCGTCACCCACCATGAGACGCCGGAGTAAGAGTTTCCAGGCTTGGAATCCAAGGGGACGTCGCTGTAGGCGAGAATTTTTTTGTTGGCTCCCGGCTTGGTGCCAAACAGCAACAGGCCCTGTATATGTCCCCATTTCGTCAAATGGATAACGCCCGTTTTCGGCATCTGTGATCGCGACAAAACAGCGGAACCTGAATCGTCATAAAGGACTATTTGATAATTTCCCCTCTGCGGCTCAAAATTCACCCGGCCGTCCGCCTGGGTCCGGGTAGTGATGTCGCCTTGGGCCTGATTCGACGTTGTTAAATAAATCGTGGCATTTTGGCCCGCTGGAATCAATATCGCATTGGCCCCCGCTGCGGGCGATCCGTCAGGATTCAACACCTTTGCCGTGATCTCCGGCGCTGCGGTTGGTTTATTATTGAAATGCGAGCGTGGCAGAGGAGGACTGGCTTGCAGATGCAGCGCGGCAAATGACGCCACGGCCAGCGCACCGCCGATCAGCATTCCTACCGCCAGCCGCACGGATATGGGGCGGCGGTTCCTCCGATCATCTAAAATTGCCGCGATGCGGCCTTTCAGTTCCGAAGGACGAGCCATCGCCAAGGTTGCAGGTAGTGGCAGCGATCGCGATGGGGAATGCAGGCTGCGTGCGATGGTCAATAAATTTTCGGCATAGTCCGCCGGCGGTGTTGCGCAACGCAGCACTACGTCATCGCAGGCCCGTTCACATTCACTGCGCAAACGTCGCCAGCCCCACCATGCCAATGGGTCCGGCCAATGCAACGTGCAGGCAATCAGGCCGCCGAAGAGAGTGGCACAATCCCATCGTGCCACATGGGCCAACTCATGGAGTAGAACAGTCCGTAATTTTTCACGCGGCCAAGATTCTGCCGCGATGGGCAGCAGCACACACGGACGAAAAATCCCGTGTGCCAACGGAATACGCAGATTTGCATCCAGCGCAAAGCGAGTTGGCCGACGCAACTTAATCTCCCGGCAAATTTCTCCTGCCAGTAGCGCAATAGGGCCGGTAGAAATGGATTGCGCCCGCGCCAGCCGCCGAGCTACACTCCAATGGCCGATTAATCCGGCCAAACCAACAGCGACAGCGCCAAGGCCCCAAATCGACAAAAGCAGCAAGGGCCAGTGATGCGCCATGCGGTGCCACGTCCTCGCGGCCAACGAACCTGTCTTGGCGGTTGGGGCAACAGCCGCTGGATCGCCATGCGCGGCGACGACTGGGGCAATCTCCGGTGCAGCAGCCGCAGCATGGAGCGACGGACTTCGGAGATCCAACGCCGCCAAGGTCGGGTGGGCAACGGCGGTAATCCGCGGCGGAAGGGAAAGCCGAAGTGTGGGGACCGCCGCCGAAAGTATCGGCAATACCAGTGCGCCGCACAGGGCTATCGCCCATACCAGGTGCCGCGTAGCAGGCGATGTTTTGCGCATGGCGGTAGTGATTAATCCGACAGCGAACATTATTACCGCACCCTTGATCAGAGCATCACCACACACAACAAGTAGTTTCAATGACAATGAAGTTCCGGGGAAATCAGTGACGATCATGGCGTTTTCTCCTGGCACGGGCCTGGGCAATCATGTCCGACATTTCGTCGAGTTGTTCATTGGAAAGGGCGGCATCGGATGCCGCCAGCAGCGCTGCGACCGTTTTGGAGGTCGAGCTATCAAAAAAAGTTTCCACGAGGCGCCGCAAAGCCGACTTGCCAGCTTCGCTCCGCGCCTGCTGCGGCATGTAAATGTATTTTCCGTTTTCGCAGCGATGCTGCAGGTGTCCCTTTTCCTCCAGAATTCGCAGCAAAGCCCGAACCGCAGAGTAGCCAGGCGCATCAGGTAATACCACGCGAACCTGTGCCACGGAGGCCTCACCACGGGCATAAATGACGTCCATGATCTGCCGTTCCCGACGGCTTAAATGCGAGGTAGTGTGAGCCTTCATCGCGACCCCGATATTGGAAAAACCGTAACTATGCTAAAATTTTAGCACATCAGACAAACGGTGTCAAGAGGGATTGCGTCATAGGGCTTTGCCGTTGCGCCTTCTCGCCCCTTGCATTACATGCCGATTGCGTCTATGTTCACAGATGTGAGGGTGCTACGGATACACCACTATGGCGGTTCAGTTTGTGATCGGGCGGGCGGGAACGGGCAAGACGCGATTTTGCGTTGACGCACTTTCTGCCGCCTCGCAAGCTGATCCACTGGGGCCGTTGTTGCTCTGGGTGGTACCGGAACAGGGCACGTTCATGTCTGAGCAACGACTTATTGCCGGGCAATCCATTACGGGAAGTTTTCGCATTCGGGTGGTCGGATTTCGGCGACTTTGCCGGTTTCTTGCTGAGGAACTGCACCTGCCATTGGGGCCCGAACTCTCTCCGATAGGGCGGCAACTTCTGCTGGCACGGGCGGTACAGGGATGTCGGGACAATTTGCTCGCGTATCGTCAAGTGGCGCATCTGCCGGGGTTTCTGACAAGCCTGGATCGCACGCTTCGGGAAATTATCCAAGGCGGGAAAAGCGCGCAGGACCTGCGGGCGGCGGCCGAGCAAATGCGGTCCCCCGCTATGCAGCACAGCGATCATGCGAGCGACGGGGTATTGGCCGATAAACTTCACGATTTAGCATTATTACTGGAAAGCTGGGACAACGTCAGGCCTGTTAACGCTGTTGACGGCGAGATGCTTCCGGGAATGATTGAAAACGCGCTAGTCGATGACCACTGCCTAAACGATATAAATATATATGTCGATTCATTTAGCTTCATGAGCGTCATGGAAATTCGGCTTTTAGCTTTGCTGGCCAAATCCGTGCAAAACATGTTCATTACGCTGCTGGCTGATCCGGATAGCCCGGTCGTTACCGATCCGTCGGCGGCACCGGCACCCCTGGGCATTTTCCGCCGAACAGAACGACTATATCAAAGACTCATGCGGCAATTTCAATCAACCGGCGTAGCTGTGAAAAAGCCTATACTTCTACACACGCCCCACCGCTTTGCCAGCGCACGCGGCCTGGCCCATTTGGAATCCCAATTATTTGCCGGTCGTCAGCACCGAACCCCGCCCGTTCCTTCACACAACGCGGTAACGTTGCTTGCCTGCGCCTCACCGGAAGAGGAGGTGCTGTGCGCGGGCAGAAAAATACGGCTCATGGCAGCCGGCGGAATGCGCTACCGCCAGATCGGGGTGATCGTCAGCGATTTAGCCCTTTATGAAAAGTTGATCAATACCATCTTTCCAAGCTTGAACATTCCCTTTTTTCTGGATGAACGCCAAGGTCTCAAATTTCATCCGCTCATGGAACTTTTACAGGCCCTCATGGCACTCGTTCGCAATAATTTTGCCCGAGCCGATTTATTGTCACTGGTAAAAACTTCTTTGACCGGTATCACCGCTTCCGATGCGTACAATCTGGAGAATTATTTGCTTGCGCATGGCATTGAGCGCGATACGCTGAAAGCCGATTGGACCTGGGAGCAATTGCCAACGGATAACCAATTCGACCGCCCCACCCTGCCGGAAGCGGAAATTCTAGCGTCGGTCAATGCCGCACGAAGTAAATTGCATCGTGCGCTTGGGCCGTGGATCGCTCTTCATTCCGCTGCCCAACAGTTAAGACCTGTTGCGCACTATGCACAATCGCTTATTACATTACTTGAATCCATGCAGGTCGGGGCCGTGATGGAACAATGGATTAAGCACGCAACAGCCCAGGGCGCGGTTGACCAGGCGCAAATTCACCAGCAAGTCTGGTCACAGTGCGGCGAGATGCTGCGTGAAATGACCCAGGTGAACTTGGAACATACCCAAACGTCATCAGAATTCTTCGAATTATTGCAAACCGTCCTTGAAAATCTAACCTTGGGGCTTATTCCACCGGCTGTGGATCAAGTCCTGATCAGTTCCGCCCAGCGCTCGCGTCATCCGGAATTAAAAGCGGTGTTGATCATGGGTGCCCTGGAAACGCTGATGCCCAAAGCTACCGCGGAAGATGGCATGATTAACGACGCTGATCGACAACGCCTTAAGCCTTTATTCGGTGATGCGCTGAATGCCGACACCTCGCAAGATTTTATAGAAGCCGCATTTTTTGATTATGTCGCCATGACACGGCCTTCCGAACAATTATTCATAAGCTATCCCGCTGCCGACGCGCAGGGGCGCAAGACGGCCCCGAGCGTGTATGTGGCCCGCTTGTGCGACCTGTTTACCGATGTTCAGATACAACACCTTGAATCCACAGACATAAATTGGCCGGATTTTTCCGCACTGGATGAATTGATCCGCTGGGTTTTGCTGACCATGGAGGGTTCCCGTTCAGACCCAGCCCAGACGGCCAATGTGCTTTTAGCCCGGGCGGCGCAACAGTGGCTTAACCAACAGACCGATCCGGCGATTACTCAACGCTGGCACCATGCACTGGATTCAAAGAATCGCTGCCTTATCACCCCGCTGCCGCATAACTTGGGCCGATTTGCATCCGAGGTAGCCGCATTAAGTGTCAGTGAATTGGAAACGTATGCCGCTTGCCCGCTGCAGCATTTCTATAGATATACGCTGCGTTTGCAGCAACGACTTGAATGGCAGATGGATGCGCGCAGTCTGGGCCTGATGTACCATCATGCTCTGGATCTGTTTTACCGTACCGTCATCAGCGGAACGCTCGCGTGGCCGAACTGCCGGCGCGAAGATTTTGAGCAGACTTTAACGCGAGCGATTGCTGAAAGTACGGAAACTCTCTCGGCTTTCGCCATCGCCGACGCGTTGGAACTCAAGGCCATTGCCAAACCCCTGCATCGCCAACTGGCGGTCATCCTTGAAGCGCAACGCCGCGCCGCATTGGGCAATAACTTTCGCCCCGTCGCCACGGAATTGCGGTTTGGAAACTTTTCCAACTCCGATCCCACCGAACTGGTTCTCCCCGCGGTCAATTTAGATGGTGCCGACGCGTCGCTGGAATTGCGCGGTAAAATTGATCGTCTCGATCTTGACCCGACGGGCAATGCCCTGTTGGCGGATTACAAGTCCGGAGCGAAAAAATTCAATTTGGGGAAGTTTGTCCATGGCCTGGATTTGCAGTTAGTGGCATATTTGCTGGCCGTGCGCAATGCGGTTATCCCAGGCGTGGGCACGCTGCATCCGATCGGCGCGTTTTATTATCCTTTGCGGCCTGCGGAAATCTCCGTTCACCCCGCCGCCGGCGAAGAGCCACTGAATGCAAATGATCCGGCATATTATAAAACCTGCAAACCAAACGGCCCATTTGATAATCTGGCCATTACATCGCTGGATTCCCGGGTTGAAGCTGGAGGTTCCAGCGACTGGTTTAGAATAGCTCTAAAAAATAACGGCGAGCCTCATGCCGGTCGCAACGACGGATTGGATCATCCATTATTTTTCGCCATGCTGGAATCTGGTTTAATGACGATGCGATCAATTGCTCAAGGCATTCAAGATGGAAACATCGCCCCGTCGCCCTATAAGATAGGAACATTGGTCCCCTGTTCCACCTGTGAATTTAAAAGCATCTGTCCATTTCCACGACAAGGCGGTTTGTTCCGCAATCTTGATACCACCAAGGAATACGCCAATGCCAAACTGGCCGCCGTCGCACAAACGCTGACCATGGAGTCCCAATGATCGATCCTCGTCATGCGACGAATCAGCCGGCGGCTCTTTCACTGACCGCCGCGCAGCAAAGCGCCATAGCCCATCACCAGGGAGAAATGGTCGTGCTGGCGGGCGCAGGATCAGGAAAAACGGCCACGTTGGCCCGACGTTGCGCTCAACTCGTGACAGCTACCTCGGACGCCTGCGATGTTCGTGAACTTCTCGTGCTGACATTCACCCGCGAAGCAGCCGATGAAATGCGAAGCCGCATTGCCCTTGTCCTGCGCCAGGCAGCCGACAATCAGACGGCCCCGGAACTGTTCCAACATCTGCATCAGCAGGCAGCCTCGGTGGATACCGCACAAATCAATACATTTCACGGCTTTTGTAACTGGGCTGCAAAAACATGGTTTATGTTCTGCCGGGTTGATCCGGGATTTACCTTGCTTAATGAGCATGAGTCCGCCATGCTTCAAACCGATGCCCTGCACGAAACAGCCCGACAGTTCATGGCGGAGACCCACCCCCAGCATCCCGATTTTGTTGAAATATTTGATCTTTACGCCGGCGCATCACCGGAAAAATTGGAAATGCTTATTATGCCAATTTTGCAGGTTATGCAGACCGTCGTAGATCCTGACGCCTGGTGCACCAACGCCGCCAACAGCGGCGACGCTGAAATCCAGGCGGTTCTTACCACTTTTATCCAACAAAAGGTGCGTCGCCTGAACGAACTGGCCATCATGCTGGCGGCCGGCGCGGACGACGCGCAATTGTTTCAAGCCGACGCTAAGAAATTAATGTTCAGCGGACTTATTGAGGCTGCCACGGCTGCTAAACACGCCGCCGAAGCATTAACTACCGCGGGTCCCGCCGAATGGACCCGGGCACGTAATTATTTGACTAGCGTAAATTTTGCTGCACAAATTCGCCTGCGCGACACCGAAGACAAGCCACAAACCGAGCACTTCAAGGACGGGACCTACAAACCCCTGAAAGAGGCTTTCATCCAATTATGCGACGAATTTGCCGGCTCGGACATCGCGCACCTGCAATTGCTTGAAACGACCGGCCGCCGCCGCATTAGGACATTTCTGGCATTTGCACAAGCAACGCAGCGACAGTATCAGCAGGTAAAGCAATGGTGCCGCCAGTTGGATTATTCGGATCTGGAACGCACGCTTATCGCCGCACTTTCTGAACCCGGCAACCCGGTGCAAACCCTGCTGCATCAGCGCTTTCGTCATATTCTGGTAGATGAATATCAGGATATCAACCCCGTGCAGCAACGCCTGATTGAATTGCTTTACCGGGGTAACACGGGCAATTACCGATTAAAACCCGGGTCGCTGTTTGGTGTCGGTGATGTGCTGCAAAGCATTTATGGCTTCCGCGGCAGCGAGCCACAGATCCTCCACAATATGGCCACGCATCTAAGATCGGTCGGACAAGGCAACAAAATCATTACCATGCGGGAGAATTACCGCACCTTGCCGCCTCTGGTGGACGCTTTAAATGCAATCATTAAGCCCATGCTAACTAGGGTGCAACGCGATTCGCCGACCGCGCTGATTAATATGGCGGAGCTGGCCGAGCTGCACCATGGCCGCCCGCCGGCACCACCAGGTTGCTTTCCGGGAATGCCTGTGGAACTGCACGTTTTAACCACGTCACGCGAGGATTCTCACGCCAACGCTGACGCTGGTGAAAGCGACAGCCAAGCCGATTCAACTGACAGCGATCCATTCAATGAAATGCAGGCTGATGAACTGGAAGCTACGAGAATCGGACAGCTCATTACTGAGCTGCTGCAAAGTTCACGCAAGATCGGCAAGGAATTACGGCCGCTGGAATTAAAAGATATCGCCATCCTTTTACGGGCACCAAGCCGACGGGCACCGCATTATGTGCGAACACTGGGCGCTATGGGCATTTTGGCAAACGCCGCCCTGACAACCGGCTTTTTTGAATCCAGTGAAGTGCTGGAAGTACTGGATATCTTGCGGGTGCTGGATAACCCCAAACAGGATATCGCCCTGGTGAGCGTGTTAATCGGGCCGATCGGCGGATGCACCATGGCAGACCTGGCTTATATCCGCCAGAATGCAACCGGCCATGTCCCTTTTCATCAGGCGGTAACCGAATTCTTGCACGCGACGCCCACCGACGCCGCAGCATCTGAACTGGCCGGAAAAATAAAGTACACCATGACCAGGCTGGAACAGTGGCGATCAGTCATACGCACTGAAACACTGGTCAACGCCTTGTCCAGAATCATGCAGGAAGCGGGGTTGCTTAATCAGGCCGCCGCCATGATCGGCGGTCGCCAGCGACTGGCTAATTTACGCCTGCTGCAGCAACGGGCCATGGAGTTTTCCGGTTTTGAGTTACAGAGCCTGTCCCGATTCGTCAACTTTTTTGAGCGATTGCGAGAAGAGCGCGACCTGGGTGAGGCGGCACCACCCGCGGGCAATGCGGTGCGGATCATGTCCATCCACGGCAGCAAAGGGCTGGAATTTCCAGTCGTTTTTGTGGCCGGTTTGGGAACCGCATTTAATAAACGCGACCTTCAACAACAACTCCTGGTAGACCGGGACAAAGGCATCGGAATTAAGGTCTTGGATGGCAATGGAGTCCTGGTGCAGGATTCGCCGAGCCGGCGGCTGTTGGCCGAAGAGAAATTGGGAAAGCTTCTTCAGGAAGAGGCACGCTTACTTTATGTGGCGATGACACGTGCACGCGATCAACTGATTCTCATCGGAAGAATGGCGGAATCCACAGTGGAAAAATGGTCGAAAATTCGTTTGCCCGGTGCCGCGAGCCAGAAAGAACGCATCCCCGCATTAAAATCCCCCAGTTGCCCGCTGGCGTGGCTGGGGCCTATTTTCAGCCAATACTCAAGCTTGGAAACTTCCGGGGCAACCGGCCCGCTGCTGACGTTGCATGTAATACCCGAAAGCTCACTAGATTCCACGGACAATCAGCGGGCCAACAGCCTTGGACCCACGGTGGCTGTCGGAGATGTTGCCGATGATGGCGTGGCCCATGCGGAAACGTTAAACCCCAATGCCCAAGCCTTAAAGGCGGTGTTCAACCGTATCACACAGCCCTACGCCCATGAGGACTTAACAAGACTGGCCGCCGTAGCCAGCGTAAGTCGGCTTAAGGCCATGCGTAATAGCGACATTGACTCACCCGCAATTATCATCGATGCGCCGCCCAACGAACATTTGGAATTAACCACAGATAATTCAGGTATACAAAGAGGGTTGTTAATGCATCGTGTCCTGCAGCGCCTGGACTACCAGCGCAGCAGCGAAGACACATTAGGGGAAGCGTTAGCCGATCTGGTAAGGCAGGGCCATTTAACTTCGGAAGAATTAGCACAAGTGGATCAGCCCGCGCTGCTCTGGCTTTTCAGCACCCCGTTGGGAACCCGCATTCGTCAAGCCGCGATACAATCATCGCGCAGTCACCAGTTGCTACGGGAATTAAATTTTCTCTGGTCGCTGCCCGCGAGGCAGGCGGTCGGCATAAACCCGGCAGCCCCGCCAAGCTTAAGCCTTGACACAATCATGGCCCCCGGAGCAACGAAACCGCACACCACTGGCTTAGATATCATGCTGATTCGCGGCACCATTGACGGCTTATTAATTGAACCAGACTTCCTGGAAATCATTGACTACAAAACCGATGCCGCGTCATTTATCCCATCGCGTTTGCCGGCCTATCAGCAGCAAGTACGATATTACGCCTCAGCCGCCGCCGAAATCCTCAAAAAGCCCGTCCACCAAACCTCCCTGATATTTTTTTCCACGAGGCAGATCATCTCTACAAGCTTGTCCAAGTGACCTCCCTTTTGCCGCAGCGCAATTTTTGGCACACATTAAGCAGCGGCAATGATGGCGTAGCTTCGACCAACACATCTTGGACACCTTGTTCCGTAACTTGGTCATCTTCTTGGTATCCACCATAGCGAAAAATCCGGTTATGCGTTCCGTACGCAGAAGAAATCCCCCTCCGCGCTGGCACGCTGCCGCCGGTTGCCGTATCTTAATTCGCCGTAGGAATACTTGGAGTGGTTATGACAACACATATTGGATTGCTGGGATGCGGAACGGTCGGGGCAACGGTGGCAGAGATGCTGCTGACCGAAAAAGCGCTGCTGGCAAAGCGATCCGGACAGTCGCTGGCTTTGAAGCGGATTTTAATTCGGGACACCACTAAAACCCGGAATAACAAAATCCCGGCGAATTTATTTACCACCAATCCGGATGACATCCTTAATGATCCAGACATTCAGATTGTCGTGGAAGTCATGGGTGGGGTTGAACCGGCTAAAATGCTTTCCCTGCGGGCTGTCAAATCCGGGAAATTGCTGGTGACCGCCAATAAGCATCTGCTGGCGCTGCACGGCGTGGAAATATTTCGCGCGGCGGCAAAAGCTAATTCCTGTGTCTGCTTTGAAGCCTCCTGCGGCGGAGCTATTCCCATTGTTCTGGCCCTGACCCGCGGGTTGATCGCCAATGAAATCGATCAGGTTGTGGGAATTGTCAATGGCACATGCAATTACATTTTAAGTGAAATGAGTTCCACCGGTAAAAGTTACAGCACCGCTTTAGCCGAAGCGCAGGCCGCGGGCTTTGCCGAGCCTGATCCCACATTGGATGTCACCGGCGGAGATAGTGCCCATAAACTGGCTATTCTGGCATCTCTGGCGTTTGGGACCAATGTACCATTCGACCGGATTTATGTCAGCGGAATAAATACCATTGACGATATGGATTTGCGGTTTGGCCGGGAATTGGGGTATGTGTGCAAGCTCCTGGCGATCGCCGAAAAACATAGCCACGGCATTTCCCTGCGGGTGCACCCCGCGTTTGTTCCGCAGAAACATCTGCTGGCCAATGTGAATGGATCCTTTAATGCCATTGCCGTCGTTGGCCATGCCAGCGGCCAGACCATTCATTACGGCCGCGGAGCCGGTGGAAAGCCAACGGCCAGCGCCATTATTGCAGACATTGTGGAAGCGGCCATGGGAACCGCCCCGCTGCTTTTCAAGCAACTGCCGCTGCTGACACGGCGCAGCACCGCCGGGGTTATTCCAATTCAAGATGTGTCATCCCGGCATTATATACGCATGATGGTACAAGATAAACCGGGAATGTTGCATCAGATTACCGGCATACTCGGCAAGCTTGGCATTTCCCTGGCTGCGATGGTGCAACATGAAGCGCACGAGGATCAATTTGTGCCCCTGGTCATCATGACGCACGAAGCACCGGACGGCAAAGTGACCCAGGCCACCGCCAACATTGACCGCCTAAAGGGGATACGCGGCCTGACCCGGCACATTCGTGTCATTGATCCGGCACCCTAAGCAACCGGGGAACAAGTCCCGATTGCAACAGCGCACCAACCGCTTAGAATAATATTTAGATTGATGAAGGATCGAAAGCAATACTATGAAATATGCCATTATTATTCCCGATGGAGCGGCGGACGCCCCGATTGCTGAACTGGGCAATAAAACACCCCTGGAAGCCGCATGTAAACCCAATATGGACGCGGCCGCCCGCAACGGTCGCATCGGAACGGTTCGCACCACCCCGCCCGATTTCAGCCCCGGAAGCGATGTGTGTACACTTTGCCTTCTGGGTTATGACCCGGCGCAATATCATCCGGGCCGCGCTCCGTTGGAAGCCGCGGCAATGGGCCTGAAACTCAATGCCTCAAACTGGGTTATGCGGTGCAACTTCGTCACCATTATTGACGGAAAAATGGTGGATCATTCCGCCGGGCACATCAAAGATAACGAAGGCCGAACTCTTTTGCAGGCCGTCACGGAGGCCGTGGGAAACGCCGGCGGAGTTACGTTCCACCCGGGTGTAAGTTATCGCAATTTAATGACACTGGCCGGCGCTGATTTAACCAAAGTAAAGACCACTCCCCCCCATGATATTCCCGATCAGCCGGTTAAAAACTATTTACCGCGCGGAGCCGGCGCGGAGCCGTTACTGGATATTATGAACAAGGCCCGCGCCGTGCTTAAAGACCATGAAGTGAATCTGGTACGGCGACAATTCGGCGAAAATCAGGCGACAGATATCTGGCTGTGGGGCCAGGGAAAACCCAAGCATATTCCAAGCTTTAAGGAACGTTACGGCATTTCGGGAGCTATGATTACCGCTGTGGATTTACTGCGTGGAATCGCCAATCTTCTGGGCTGGAAGAATATTGATGTGCCCGGAATCAGCAGCTATCACGATACCGATTACGCCGCTCAGGGAAAATACACCTGCGACGCATTGGACAATTTTGATCTGGTCTGCTGCCATGTGGAAGCACCAGATGAAGCCAGCCATCAGGCGGATTTCACCACGAAAATCAAAAGCATTGAAGCCATTGACGAACATGTGGTCGGGCCGGTGCTCAAGAAATTAAAGACGTTTGACCAATGGCGCCTGCTGATCATGCCCGACCATGCCACCCAATGCGCCACGCGCAAGCACCACGAAGCCCCCGTACCATTTCTGATCACCGGTTCGCACGGAAAAAGCAGCATCGCCCGCGCCTACACGGAACAGGCCGCCATGGAAAGCGACCTGCACATCGAAGCCGGCTACGAGTTAATGTCGTATTTTTTAACCAAATAACGGGCGGATCTATGATCAATGAACATCGCCACCTTCATGACTCCGCGTGTTCTTGCTGATAGCCGTATCCCCAAATATACATGACCCGCCTAACTGCAATTATTCCATCTTCCAACCAGCGCTGTCGCAGAGGGGTTCTCACTTCGACGGCAGCGTGTCTAATATCCCAACCAAATTTGCTATACTTTCAACTCTCTCTAAACTATTTCTCTATCGGGCCGCAGCCCGATTCACGCCATAATTTCCACAGACGTGCCTACCGGGCATAGTGCGTAAAGCTCTGTCATGTCCGGATTCGTCAGGGCCACGCAGCCGGCGGTGCCGGTTCGGCCTTCCGCGCATCCGTGAATAAATATTTCGCCACCCAAGGGGGTTTTCCATACCCGGTTTTGCACCTGTTCATCAGCCATATCACTGTGCTGCAGATCATGGATAAGCTGGTTGTAAATATCCGCGGACAGCAATCCCTGCTCCAGACCGCGATCCGCATCTTCTTTATTTGGATAATCCAATCCCAGCGACAGATGAAACTTGCTATGCGGATTTTTAAAGACAATTTGGAAACATCCCTCCGGAGTTTTGCGGTCCCCTTCTATTTGTTTATCGCCGATATTGGAACCGGTAATACAAGAATAACTTTTAATGAGGGCGGGACCATCAAACACATACAGCTTTCGCTGGGATTTAATTACTTGGACATGCGGTTGTTTTGGCATCATGGCACACGCCCCGGACGGTGATAATTCTGATCCAACCAATAGACAGGGTAGCCGACCAGTTCCCGCACGACCGCCCAGGGGTGGGTTTCCTGCCAGATGCCGCGACGGGCCGCAACCGTCCAGACGTGTAAGCCAAGTTGTCGAAAGGCCAGGCTGGTCCGCGGTAAATGGTAATCCGAACTTACCGCGATCAGCTTATGCCAATGTTCCGCTTTCACCAATGCCGCGGTATTGTACGCGCTGTAGCGCGTGTTATTTCCGTGATAGTCCACGATCAACGCTTTTTCCGGCACACCCCGGGCTAGAGCCAGTTTCAGCATGGCCAGCGGCTCATTTTTATACGGGTTGGTTTTTCCCCGCGGAGCGCGTCCCGTTAGAAGTAAACATTTAGCCCGGTGCTCTTTGAAAAGCGCCACGCCTTCCAACACCCGTTGCCGAAGCGTGTAGCCGCACGTGTCGCCGCGCCCGGTACCGGCACCCAATACCACGGCCACATCAGCATCCATTCCCGGCGGCGGAGGATCCGCAAGAAACATGCCGTGAAATATCCATAACAAAATCAGCGCCATGACGGCCATAGCGATAAAATCGTAACTCTTATAAGCGATGGTGCGCCACGGCGGTGAAATCGTGCGGGTTGCGGCAGCACCAGCGCTAACGGCATAATCCGGCCGGCCGATAAACCAGAGGATCATGACCACCTCAACCGGCAAAGACATGGGCATGTACCAAGGCATAAGTCCGTGCAGGATGATTTTCAAATGATAAAAAGTCACTGTGTTCAGCAGTAAAACTACCGCAATTAACGCCGATGGCAAAAGCAACATGCGATTAAGCCGCCAGGTGCTGTCGGGTGACATGTCCATTGGCGGGCGAAAACGCAGTGTTTGCAAAATTATCAGACTGGCAAGCCATATCCAAGGGAGGTTAAATGCAATAAAAGCCCCGGCAAATCGCAGGTCCAACCATCGCCATGATTGCAGCGTAGTGACACTGACCAGCGCACCAAAAAAGATTCCAAAATCCAACAGGCGAAAAAAAATACCAGCCTTTCGGCACGCAGTATCCAAAGCGACGGGGGATGATTGAACTATCGTGTCCTGCATGCCATGAGTATATATCACATCGGCTTTCACGCCAGCGCGAATCGCTCAATGGCCACAGCTACGCCGTCTTCCCGGTTGGAGGGAACAACATGTCGCGCCGCTTTGCGTATGTGCTCGGGGCCGTTGGCCATGGCGGCACTAACGCCGGCCCATTGCAGCATGGGCAGGTCATTGGCATTATCCCCCACCGCCAGTACATTATCCCGTGTTATCCCATAGGACTTGCAGACAAAATCCAGGGCCATGGCCTTGTTGGTATCCGGCGCTACAATCTGCAGCAAGCGTGAATCGCTGCGAAACAGGCCGATACGATCCTCAAAACGCCGTGGCAAAAGCTGACATAATTCTTCGATGATAGAGGCTTTGGCATGGAACATGATGCGCGTTACCGGCACGTGCAGGAAGGTTTCCATGGCGGCAATGACATCCGGATTAAAACTTCGTCCGGTGGGAATTGCATCGGCCGGAACAATTCCAAAGTGGTCCGAATAGAGCTTGTCAATAATTTCCACACTGGGAATGACTTCCGGGCAGCGCAATCGGGCGTAGTCAATGACCCGGCGCACCAGGGCATGGGGCAAACTGATATGCCGCAGGACGCATTTCTGATTTTCATCCCAGATCAGCGCTCCGTTATGGCTGATGATCGGCGTTTGCAGCTTTAAGGCCCGATGATAAAACCGAACACTTCGCGGTGGGCGGGCGGTAGCCAGAACCACATGAATACCCCGTTTGGCGGCGAGATGGATCGCATGGTGAACGCGCGGGGTAATGGATTCTTTGGGGCTAAGCAGCGTGCCATCCATGTCTAACGCGATCATTTTAATCGCCTTGGCCGGAGCTGAAGCGCTTGCCGCAAAAGCCGGCAGCGCCGTGGTGGCGGCAGGAGCTTTCGCAAACGTCACAACATTGCTGGGAGATCTCCCACCGCCGGACGTGCGGCGCGGAACAACCATTTTTCGCAGCGATTCAACTAATTCATCTACTGACATAATCAATCCGCTCAAACAAGATACACACACCGACGCCGAAACCAACAGCATTTTCAAGCGTCCATGCGGCTCCCTCCGGGAACACGCACTATAAAACAGGCACTTGTATCATCGGTCAGGAATCGATGTTACATGAGGGAACGTCCATAAAATTTTCCCTTCCGATAATGAACCACCAAACGCTCTATTTTTAAGCGTTTTTCAAACAGTTCCCACGTTTGGAATTTCCCACGATCCCGCTTTTTTCGGACGCTAGTGCACTGTCACGTCTAAACATTAGGATTGACGGAGCACTAGTTAAAGCGTCGCATGATCGGCGCGATGCGCGCCGCCAGAGCCGATTTTTCCTGGTCCGACAGTTGATCCATAATCTTGGCAACGTATTTGGAGATCGCCTTGGCCCGTTGCGCCTGAACTACAGCGGCGTATCGCCGAGCCAGAGCCATGACCTTTATAGCGGCATCCTTTCTCGGGCCGGCTTTGGATACGTGCCCTTTTGCCTTCAAAAATGCCTGCAGTGCCTTTTTTATCCGCCCCAGCAGATCCGGATCAACTAAACCCTCCTGCTGCGATTGATTCAACATCGCCATGGCCGTCTGAAACTCCTGTTGATCCAGAGTTACAACATTCATCTGACTTTTACTTAAATGGGCATCGAGCAGCCAACGCCGCATTAACCAAGGACCGCGCAACTGCGCAAACATCAGCGCCTGTCCCGCGGGGTCGGAAACCGCTTTAACCTGTTGCACCCACGCCGGCACGCCTGGCTTGGTGGCACGCTGCAGCTTTACGGCTAAAGCCCGCGTTGGGTCGCTGGGATAGCTGATAACATCTACAGCACCCTGAGCGTCTGCGAATTTATACGTGACGGTGGCAAATTTGGATGATGGGTTGGCCGGATTGGCAGGACTGATCGGACGGTACGGGTTGACACCAGCAGGTCTAAAGACCTGATAAAAGGCCACGGCATCCGATGTTGGCCGGCCAAAAAGCGTTCCTAAATGCACGACCAGATAGATACCCGCAAACAGTATCAGCAGCACCGCAACCGCGGCTTTTATTATATCAGGTCGTTTCAGATCAATAAGCTTCACAAAACCACCATTGTTATGCAGCAATATAAACATTCGCCGCATGACCAATAATAACGCCACATGCGACGAAACATTGCATCTGCGCAACGGCGGGATCCGCCTGATTGACTCGTTCCGCAATGAATAGAACGCACCAGTTCGCTTGCGGTTGCGGAAATATCGCCCCTTGGACCCACAATATTTCACTATGGCAGTAATTATTTCAGACGCTGTATTACCAACCCGACGGCTTTACCGTGGAATATTGTGGATCGCGCGGGATATGAAAAGCGCTTACCGGATCTGGATGGGCCGGGTTAAAGGGCTTTAATCCGGGTCGGATAAATGCGCCCAGCGGTAAATGGTCCTTTTGAATGCCCAGTACCACGCATTTGGCAATTTCATAAGCACCGTAATCATCATTATGCGTACGATCTACAAAAGCCACTTTCGATCCATCAGGCCCCAAGAAATTAAAAAATTCGGTGCTCATGGCATTGAGATCAATCAAGGGTACATGCTGCTGTTTGGCAATCAGCCGCATTTCCGTCGGAAAGCCGCCAAGACTGTTATATATCTTGCCATGCCGGTAAAGCCGCCGGGCCATGGGGGTAACCAGGACCGCAATAGCGTGATGGGCGCGGGCCTGCGCGATCATCGTGAGCAGGGACGTGCGGTATTCATGTTGAGGCCCGGCATTTTTGCCGCGCTCATGCTGATCGTTATGCCCGAACTCAATAAACAGGTAATCCCCGGGGCGAATCACGCTCATGACTTTCTTCAAGCGATTTTCCCAGATAAAGCTGTTGGCGGATTCACCATCCTCGGCGTAATTCGCCACCACGACGCGGCGCGGTACAAAAAAGCGTGTGAACATCTGTCCCCAACTGCACCAGGGTTCAAAACGCTGATCGGTATCCGTGGAATCACCGGCAATAAAGATCGTGATTGGATGCGCTTTGGTAATCGTCATGGCGCACAAACAGGGACGCGCATTGCTGAATTCAATGGTGAGTTTGTTGTCCCATTCCAGGGAGCCAATCTCCCGCGGCTTGAGTCGAACCTTGCCACCGGTGGAAATCTCCGGTGTGCGGGTATTGACCGTAAAGGTGCGTGTTACAAATTTTCCGGGTGCGGTGACGACTTTTTTGAACATCAATCGGCGCTGTTCCGCTTTTACCGTCGTAACCGATTTTCCCCTCAGATCCCCAAGCGTCACAGAAACGTTATAATTTCCCGACGGCAATTTAATTGAAAAAAAGAATGGCTTGCGACTGGTAACAAACTCCCCGTCCACGCCATGGGTATTACTGCGATGCACACCTTTTACCTTAAAGCCCAGATCGAAACCATAGCCCCGGGCCGGAGTATAAGACATATTCGGAAGCACTTGGATATAACCGGGCACATGCCGACCAGGGCCAAATTGAAATTTCAAAGGAAATTGCACGTTGGCGGCTCGCAAAACGCCGGCTGACAGTAGCATGATCGCCATGCCGATAAGACCCGTCACCGCCATGTTAAAAGCCAAAGTCGATCTGCCGGATTTAATCATTCTAATTACTCCGCAATGCCAATGCCGAACCCCTGATGAGCCACTATTCGAATAGGAATATATCATCTGCGAGAAGAAATGTCGAGCCTGATATCGCAATAATTATCAATGCAATTTCCATTAATTACCAATAAGAGACCAAAGAGAAATTATTCGTGCTTATAAAACGCTATTGCTCTGGTTGATGACTTTGAATCCATGCAGGCCCGGGAAGGGCATAAGGGCGGAATTTTTCCATGACGCCTTGCTCCTCACTGCATGACAGGCCCCGGTAGAAGCCCAGATTATTGGCGGCCGGCGAGTCAATTAAACTGCTGGAATCCGCGGCACTCATCTGAAAGAGCACCCGGTTGTCAAATTCTCTCTGGGCAGATCGTTCAAATGTGCGTTCCAATGACGCCAAGGTATCCACCCAAGTCAAGATGTGAATACCAACTCCCGGGCCATCACGCAGAATTTCACCAAATTCCTTCGCCGGGTTGGGGGCTTTGGCCTCATCACCTGAAGACATCGAGAAACTAAAGTCGTCTTCATTTTTCCGCAACATACGGTAACGCTGGAGAGCGTATATAAAAATAAATGTCTCCGGCGCATTGGGCGACTCTTCGGCCAGCCGACGATGAACTTCCTGATTGACTGCGTGAATCGTATCTCCGACGCCTCGCCATTCGACGATTTGCGCGTCCGGGCCTAATGCGGGCATGAGGCGTTCAAATGTACCGGCCAAGCGGGAATCCGCCGCCACCCCATCCATGATATAAAATTTTGCACCCCCACGCGGATACTGTGCCGCTAAAGAAATTAGCGACCAGACCATCAGAGAAAGAGCTTGTTCCTCCTGCTGGCCAACCAGCAGAACATTGGATCCGCTTTGCCGCCGCAGGGTCAGAACGGTAGGCTCTTTAATGGCCACCGGCTCGCCAATCCAGGCGCGGGCCGAGGTAGGAATAGTCGTGGGCCTGTCGCCAGCCAGAAGAGCGATCAGTTGTTTATTCATCTGGGCATCCGCTGGGGCATTGCCCTCAAATATAACCGGCGGCTCAAAGTGGAAAAAAGCCGCGTTGGCTCGACTACTGATTTGATCCAGATAAACTTCCCGCTTTTCATCCGGCAGCCACGCCACCTGGAACGGGCTGTTAGCCTCTACCAAACCGCCGGCATCATTGTAAATTGCGGCACCCGGGCGGGACAGCAATCGCGCCGCCGAGTTATTATCTCCAAGGATTATCTGCGAATCCGCCTCGCTTACTTGCAGCGCAATGCGCACGGCCATTTGGCCGATGGTGCTGCGGGCCAATCCGGAAGTACCGCCAATAGTCTGCGAACCCAGCAGCAGGTGAATGCCAAAGGCGCGGCCTTGGCGTACCAGACGATCCATCAACAACCCGGCTTGTTGGGCCAATTTGTCATCTTCGGAGAAGAATTCCTGAAATTCGTCAATCACCAGCAGAGTTCGCGGCATGGTTTGTGCGCCAGGGCTGCGACGATACGACGGCAAGTCCTGCACGCCCGCCTTGCGGAATAATTCACCACGGCGTGCCAATTCGACATCCAGACGTTCCAAGACACTTAAGCCAAACTCCCGATCACTTTCTACCGCGATCGCCCGGGCATGGGGCAGGTGATGGGTGGCATACGTTTTAAATTCCACGCCTTTTTTAAAGTCGATCAGATACAGCTCAATTTGATCCGGTGAATACCACATCGCCAGATTGGTCACAATCGCGTGCAGCAGCGTGGATTTGCCCGAACCGGTTTTCCCGGCCAGCAGCGCGTGCTGCGCCATCGCCCGGCCCAGACGCAACATCTGCAGCCGCGTAGCCCCCATACGACCAATCGGGACAGCCAGAGAGTCCGAACTGTCGAGCGACCAAAATTCTGCATCGCCCGGCGCGATGGTATCAAAGGAGACTTCTACATTTTGATTGGCTTTGGCGGCCTGGCCAATTTTATCCAAGAGCGGTGTAAACACTTCCTCGGTGGGCGGCTGATCCAGTGCCAACGGGAACTGGCCGAACACGTCATCCTTCCAACTGAATGATTCCGCTTTCTGCACAATATTGACGCAGTGCGCGGCAATATCCTCCAACTGCGTTGCCGAGCCGGCAGGCATTTGCATATCACCAGCCGCCAGCAGATATACGCCGCAACGCGCGCCGGTCGCGGCAATACTGGCCAGCCGCCGCAGGCAATCTCGCTCAAAACCGGTCGGAAAATCAGCAATAACGACAAAGCGGTATGGCTCGGCCAATTCGCCGGCCTGCGCGTTGTAATCATCAATGGTGGCAAATTCATTGCGCAGGTATTTTTGAATGACGGTTTCCATGTGTTCCGTGAGGTCTGAAAGCCGCTGTTCAATTTGTTCCGGGCGCGTCCAGATTCGCCCCCCCACCAGCGCCTCATCATGATCAGCAAGCCGCATAAAGCCCGCAAAATTCTGCCCCAGTCCTACGGGATCAATGATGGTAAATCTGGCCCGGCCGGGCGGCAATTGCGTGAGAATACTGATCATCACCGATTGCAGCATCTGCAGGGCCGTTGGCCGCCCGGTACGATCATAGCGCACCAGCATGGACGCGCCAAAGGGAAATTCCAGCATTGCCGGCACCGCAAAGGCCGCCGGAAATTCTAACTTTACAGCATCACCTTTAGCGCCGGCGGCGACCGCCCGCTTAAGATCTACCGCAAACTCGCCCAAGCGGATGACTTTTGGAAAGGTATTTGATGGCGTCCAGTTTTCCCATGATGGCGTGCCGTGGCGGTCAACGTTTTCTTTTATCGACATATTCCCATTGGTGTGCTGGCTGGAAGATGGCTCGGGGATATGCACTAAACCATTTTTCAACCGGCTTTTCAGCGTCAGCATGGCCTGATCATATTGCCGCCGGTTATCGGCCAGACGTTCTTCGTATTGACGTTGTGCCGCAACAATATCCGCGTCGTGCTGCTCCCGCATGGCCTGGTTCTGGGATTCACTTTCTTCTTGTGCGGCGCGAACAGCGGCGGTGCGTTGCGCGTCACTTTCAGCTTTGCTGGTGTCATATTGCTGCTGGGACTCCTGTCGCCGCGCGGTGCGCTTGGCTTCAATGTTTTGTGCCGCGGCGGCGGCCTTCTGTTTTAATTCCTGCAACTCGCGCAATGCTTTGTCACGGGTATCGGCAAAGTGCGCCTCGTGCCGTTGGGCGACCATTTCCGCATGTTGTTTTGCGGCCTGCCGCGCTGCGGCTATAGCGGCATTCAGGGGTTGATTAATTGCCAGTAAACCGGCCTTCGCCCATGAACGAAGCACCAATCCAAGAATGATAGCGCCCGCGAAGGTTCCGCCCACCGCCATGGCAATGACATTGACTTGCACCGGGGTAGAACGGGACAGGCCATAAGCCACCGCCCCCGCCGCCCCGCATAGCAATACGAGGAATATCCACGGTGCAACACCGTAAACCAGCCGCGGCAGCAATAATCGCCGAAGAGCGGCCAATTCTCTCTGGGCGGATTCCAAGTGTGCGGCCATGGCCGCCCTGTGGTCCTGGCCTTCCAGCGCGGCAATGCCTGGGGTTTCCGGTGCTGCGGGCGGCCGACGGAAACATCGCGCCATCAACGCCGCCGCGGATTGCGCCACTTCCGCCAGAGCCTGTTCGTGCTCATGGAACACTTTGCTTAGTTCTTCATCTTCGGCACGAATCTGATTGCGTGCCGTTTCCACTTCTCCTTCGGCCAGCCATTTGGCTTCTTCTATTTGATTGCGGACTTTCCGCTGCGCATCCGCGTTTTCCCATTTGATGGCCGCTTGGGCCTGATTATATTCTTCCGTGTACTGTGCCAGGCGGTCTTGATAATCGGCGGCGATTTTTTCGGCGGTACGTTCACGTTGCGCCGTAAGCTTTTCAACTTCAAGCGAATATCGGCTCTCTATCTGCGCCAGCGTGTTGTCGAGATCTTTTTTCGCCTGTTCATTGGCGACCCGAAATTGCCGCTCAATCTGGGCCTCATCGATTGTGCATTGTGCCGCCAGACTTAGCAGGTCGCGCAGCACAGATTTTTGCGCATCACGCCGGGGACACGTGGCACCATGCTTTTCGGTCAACGGCGAAACGCGCGGATCAGTCTTTTGGTGTAACTGGGTCATAGTTATGAATGCCTCGCCGATGGTTTACTGAC
Source organism: Phycisphaerales bacterium (assembly GCA_027313145.1). Taxonomy (GTDB): domain Bacteria; phylum Planctomycetota; class Phycisphaerae; order WQYP01; family WQYP01; genus JAMDCX01. The sequence goes on from DAHVEJ010000006.1 coordinate 49,745, forward strand.
AATCGCGCCGCACCTGCGTAAGCACCATGGCGATATGTTCCATGGCGTTGGCGGCTGCGTGCAGGTCCGTAGCCAAGGGTTCAAGAAATTTTTTCTCAAAGCGGGCGCTGGCGGCATCATTCCAGCCAAACTTCACTTCCTCCCAGCTTAGCTGGAGGTGATTCAGTGCCTTGGACAATTGCCCGCGACCTTCATAAACACCCATAAAACAAGCCCGCCATTTTCTTGCACCATTTTTGAACCTCGCAGCGACAGGCTGGTACGTTTACTTTCGCTGCGTGCCGACATCTCGCCCCTGGGGGTCCTTAATCTCTGCACTACCCTGCAAGTCCAATATAACAGAAAAACCCACCGGGAGTTTCAGAATTTTTAGCCACTCCGGACTTTTTCGTGCAATATCAGTCACCGTAATTGACCGCCATGGGCCATAAGCCTTACCCAGTGGCATAAGGCACCAGCCTGTGTCTTCAGGTGATAACGGCTCTGTGCGACGTAGCGTCAGCAAGCACGGTTGGTTATCAGTTGACTCGGCGAAAGTTATCTTCGCTTCAGGGCTTAATGTCGGGTCCTCACCGGTGAGAGGTTCAAGGGCGCTAAGCTGCGAATCAGTTAACGTCGGAGCAGCAAAAGGCCACTGGTTTTGCGGTGCCGCGCTGCGGCGTTCTTCAGGGTTGGGAAGCAAGGGTTCGCTTTCAGGGCGCTGTGGGATTGGCTTTTGCGACCCCGGCGCGCCGCGCGACATAACGGTACCCTCCGCCGCCGGGGAGGCGGACGTAAACGGCCCGGCATTTTCCGAAATCACACCGCCGGGGCTTGCAATGGAAGCGTAAGCCTGCAATTCCGCGACTAGCCGCTCCAGATGCGTCACGCCCGCCGGAACCAGAGATTCCACACTTGTCGCAAGACGCTGTACCGAACCTTTATATAATTCCACTTCTTTTTGTAAGGCCCTTGTCCAACGCCGCACATTGGCCAATTTCTGCTCGGCCTCGGTCAATCGGACCATGGCACGTTGTAATTCTTTTTGCTCCTCAATAGCCGATAACGGTTTTCCGGAATGATCCCGAAAAAGTTTCTTCATACGGACCGCCTCCTTGGCCCGTTCAACGGCGGTTTGGCGTTTGCGTGTTTGATCTTTCCAGAAATTTTCCTGCTCAATTTCCAGCCAGAGCATGGTGCGCCGCAGTTCGGAATCCGCATCTTCCATGGCGGCATTGGCTGCCGCCTGAAACTTCCAGAGCACCGCCTGGAAGCCGATCAGCAGGTCCACAGATTCAACCCGAGCGCTCTCGGCCATGATGCAGTCCTATCGCTCGTTAAGGTATTTTTCTATATGCTGGGCTTTTTTCATCAAAACCTTGGCGTGCTCGGTCGATGATTCCATAAATTTCCCCAGATACTGCGCCGCCTGATCAAAAGTTTCGGCAAACTTTTGCTGCTCCTGATCTCGCCAGCTTGATTCCAGAGACCGCAGGCGAGAATTTAATCCCGACATCAGCCCTTCCAGATCATTATTAAACTGCATCAGCCCCTGGGCGAACCGCCGCAACTCCGCCGGATCAACACTCGCTTTGGCCATAGGATTCATCTCCGTCTATGCCGCCAATCAACTTAAACATAGCTTACCATTGAAACCAGCAGACACCAAGACGTTTCTCCGCTGGTTGCGGGGATGGGCGTGGCAATAAATCCGGGCGGGCATCCGCGATGCGAGTTTCCAAAGCCAAGCATTCTCTTAGCGCCTGCATTTATGCCGTCGATTTCGCCGCCTCCCCGGAAATACTGCCACGCCCAAGCGTATGCACCTACCCTCCTCCCGCCACGCCCCAACCCGCAAACCCGCAAACCCACAAGCCGCAAATTAACCGATCAATACGCCATTTACCGCCAATCCCAAACCTCCCGCCCCCGTCGGTGACAAATTCCAAATACCAAATGCTCTCCCCGGTTATTCGTTATTCGTTGACAATATTGATCCGTGATCAGTGTCCTTTGATCAGTGGAAAGGACTCCTGAATGCTCGTCCAACCTCTGTCCCCTGTAACCTCCGCCGGAGGGCGGTTGTGCCGAGCGGTTGTGCCGAAATTTATGCCGTGCGCGCCGGGATGGTGAAATTTGTTATCGTTAAGTGCAACCATAACCCAATCCATAACACGAAACCGATGATTTCGGCTCTCCACTTTCTACCGGTTTCCCTCTCGGCGAAGCCGCGACGACCATAATCTGTCCGAAGAAAAGACTAACGTTGTTGTGGTGCTTGAATCATACCTCGCAATCGGCAGTGTGCCAAGCACAATCCAACAATCCTTAAAACCAGCCGCCATTTCCATTAGCTAACGGCGTCCCTGTTTAACTTCCTGGCCGCCGTTGCGAAGGGCGGTGTAATCGCTGACCAGATCCTTGCGGCGAGCCATTTCACTGGCGTAGCGGTTTCCGAGCCATGCGCGATTTTCCTGCGCCCACTCTGTTAGTACTACAGCGCAATATTTGCTCAAGCTTTAGCCGTATGTGGACCGATAGATCAGTCATTGAACAAGGAGGTTC
>DAHVEJ010000070.1 GCA_027313145.1 Phycisphaerales bacterium
CTGGTTTAGCTTTCCTTGCCATGCCCACTATTCTAGATACTATCCGTTTTTATTGCAAGTAAGCACTAGTACAGGTATGTTGCAAAAGCGGACGTACCGCAGGCGTCGGGCCTGCCTGGCTGTGCTTCCAATGCACACAGGATGCCTGAGCAAATTCCGTCGCCTGTTTGCTATGTCCGGATGTTACGCCCGCATATCCGGTGCCAGATCATAAATGCTCCGGACCTCAAGCTTGCGGCGGAAATCAGCGGGTGCCATTGGTTCATCGAGCGTGACATGAATCACTGCCGTACGCCCCGGGCGAATGGCGATAAAGTTATCTGAATAAGTGGCGGAGGCATCTTTCACGTTGGCAAAAGCCCAAAGAGCTGGTGCATTGGCGTCAATGCGCAGGTCATAATGCTGCCCATTACCACTGACATGCACAGCCAATTGCGGCTTGTTAAATTTAAGGTCCAAGGGTCGCCCGAAGAACAGGGCATTATCCGCCACCGTTCGGCTGCCCACCCGCACTTCCGGCCAGATGATTAAATTCTTAGTCCCGTGGCTGCTGATCAGATCCACCAAGTCTAAGCTGTGCGCCAGGCGACTGGTGCGCGCGGGAATGTGAACCGCCATTTCGCCATGCATAAGCACCGCACCGGTCATATCGGTTACGAACCATCGCAAATCACCGGAAACATCAGTCTGCCGATCACTGCTGATATGCAGTTCCGCTTTGCCGGTTTTCGGATCGGGTATACCGCTGACGAGAATCGGCGCGAAGAAATGCTTGCTTTGATATTGAATGGCCTTGAATCGGCGAAAGTAATCGGTCATGGACCAGGTTGGTCCCGGCCAACAGTCATTGTATTGCCAGATGGTTGCCGCCATGGATCGGGGCATATCGCGCCGCCAGTGCTCCACGCCATAACGGATTCCATACGCCTGATTAATTTGCGTCAGCCAAAGTGTGTCGTCAAAACTATCCGGCGCTGTGCCAAACTACATGTTGGTGTAGTGCATGATAATGCCAATGCCGTGGCCGCTGCCATCGAGTTCATGGTAACGCATCACCGGGGAATGCACACTTTTACGATCGGCGGCATCGGTATAAGAATCGACCGTCATGGGCACCGGAAAGCTTTGCATGCCAAATTCCGTGACAAAGCCTTCCACCGTGCGGAATTGTTCAAACGGTGCCATGGCATGCCAGACCTCCCAGGTATGGATATCGCCGCTGCCCGCAGCACCGCTGCCGACTTCATAAAAAGCGCCCGGTAAGAGGCGATGCACGGTGCCGCCGATGACATCACGGAACAGATGGTAATAGCCTTTGAAGTCCTGAATTTCATTGTTGCCGCTCCAGATCACAATGGAGGGATGATTGCGGCAACGCAGGACCTGTTGATCCAGCTCTGTCTGTAAATTGGCCATCCACTTTTTGTCATTGACGGGATACGTATCATTGGCGAATTTGAATTCAAATTGCAGCATGATGCCCAGCTCATCGCACAAGTCAAATAATTCATCCTGTTCATAGTACCCGCCACCCCAGAGCCGGATAAAATTAAAGTTGCATTCAATAGCTTTTTTCATATACCAGCGGATGGTTTCCGGTGTTACGCGTGTCGGGATATTATCGGCGGGAATCCAATCCGCGCCTTTTACAAACACCGGCACACCGTTGACTTTTACGTGCATGGCCACGCCATCTTGGGGCGCTACAACGTCAATTTTTCGCAAACCGATGCGGCGTTGCGCGGCATCAATGACCTTGGCGGATGAGGGTGTCCCCGCCGCCAGCACATCCACCACGCTGCCGGCGGATTCGTGCAGTTGTGACTCCACCACATACAGCGGATGATCGCCCATACCGTTGGGCCACCAGAGTTTGGGTGACGTAATTTCAACGTGACAGCGTGCCATTCCGCCGTTTACCGGAGCCGCTGCGGTCGCCACGACCTGATTATCGAATAAAACCCGTGTGGAAACGTGGGCATCAGAATTGCTGCCGGAAATAGTGGTTTGGATATCCAGATGCACCGTACCGGACGCATCATGATGCTGCAAAATACCCAGATCGGTGATTCGTGCATCATAGCCGAGAATTTCAATGCCTTTCCAGATGCCCTGCGTCAGCACCGCCCGGCACCAATCCCAGCCCCACATGTAGGGCGCTTTACGCACCCAGCAGCGGGCGTCGCTTAAATCAATGCCGTAATCACTTTTATAGGCCGCGCGATTTTTTTCGACATAGGGTGTCAGGGTATCAAACCGGATGCGAATGGTGTTACTGCCCGCCTTGAGGTGCTGCCGGACATCAAAACTCCAGGACCGAAACATATTGTCGGCATAACCGACTTGCTTGTCGTTAATCCAGATGGTGGCCAGCGTATCTAACCCGTGGCATTTCAGTTCCACGTGCGGCTTGGCCAGCATTTGCGCGGGAATATCAAAGCTGCGTTCATAGATCCAATTCTTCTCCGCCACCCACTGAACTTTACCATTGTCTCCACGGTAATAGGGGTTGGGAATTTTCTTGGCGCGCATCAAATCCGTGTAGGTGGCACCGGGCACAACAGCAGGGATTTTTTCCGATTGGCCGTCTTCGTGCATGGTCCAGGTATCGCCTGCCAAGTCCACTTCCATCGATGGCATGGGAACCTCGGCCGGGGCGGTAGTTGCCTGTTGCCCTCCGGGCGTGCTGCATCCGCTAAGGGCCAATACAACGCCGGCTCCCGCCGCCGCCTGCATCATTTGACGCCGTGTCAGTTGTTTCGCGTCCATCATGTTTTCTACCATATGCATACCCCTTTATTCCAATATCTACAATGTACAATGATCAAGGATCAAAATCTTAGGACGTTCCTGTTTATTGATCATTGATCAGTGGTCGTTGGTCATTGGTTATCGTTAACGCCTTTTTAATTAGCGCACCAAACGCGCTGGGCTGATAGTTCCAATTCTTTATCAGCACCGGGCCCGCCTGCGTGTGAAACGACCAGGCGCACCAACTAATATGATGCGCCGCCGCATACGCAATAACCTTTCTGCCAAACGCCAACTGTGAACCTGTGCCGCCAAATTCGTCAAAAATCACCGGCACAGTTTTGGCCGCCAGTTCAAAGCTGTGCTTCCATCGCGGCTTCCATGGATATACATGACAATCATACACAATATTTCTTCCCGCGATAGCATACCCATGGGTAATGCCGAAATGATCAGCCCACCGGTACCTTCGAAAACGGCAGAAAAAGATTCAAACTTCCAAGCGGTTCGTAATGTAATCCCAGTTCCACAGGTATCCGCTGAGGCGAATCGGGATCTAACCAATACATTATAAACGCCGCAACCATTTTGCTCACCTACCAATTGCCACCAGAGCGTAATGGTGCAGTTTCGGTTGATTAGCAACATATTCTCGCGCAATGACCGCGTCCTGCAACCCATTCATGGCTCGAACCACTTTTGACACTGCTCTAGCTACCGCCTCGTCATTTTCCGTCGTCACCGGTAAATTCAGGGTTGGTGGACTCCAATTAAAATTAAAATTCTGCATTGTTGTCTGCACTCCATGCAAAGCGACAAATCGGATTTGTGTCTGCTCCCATACAATATTACTGACGCGGTAGGCTTGCCGCAGCATGGGAGTAAAATAATTTGACAAATTGATTCCATCGGCTAAATCTTTGGAACTAAAATCGGCAATTAGCTGGCCATCAATGAATAACTTGTAATCGGGTGCGGGGAGCCCTTTCACGGTTAACATCTCGCGGTCGAGTTCGTGGGTAAAGCCCGAAAGTTTATTCACTAAAGCAGCAACGGGATTGGTAAATTTGGGGTTCGGCTGTGGCGGCAGAAATATGTTCCATGACGGAAAGAGCGGCCAGCTTTCATGTAAGCCGATAACCGGCATCGGGAGCGAGTCATCTCTTTGTGTCCAGCTCAATCCTCCCGGTCGTCGCTTTAGATCACCGACTTGGGTGTTGGCAGCATGTATCAACTTGGCGAGCTCGCCATTGATGGCGACAGTGGAAACAATTGATGGAGCATCCCATGCCTTAAGAAGTGCTTGCGCCATTACCAACTGTCCCGCAACACTGGGATGAATTCGCCCTGGAATAATCTGGCTTGCCAGCTTGGGTTTTATTCTCCAAGCCAGTTTAAGCACCTTGACCAACGGCTTATTAAAATTAACGCAGAGAAGGTGGTGAAGCTTAGCCAAGTGATCAACGAACCGGTTATAATGGATGATAACGGAATTGTAACCGCCGGGGAATTTTGGTTTGTGAGTTACGTCGTCGTAAGGAGAGGTTGCAAGCAGAACAATCCGTACTCCCGGCAGGTGACGCTGCAGCGAGTTAATAATATGTTCATAACCTTTGCGATAAATGCTAAAAAGCCTCGGATTCAGCGGCTGATAGCCGGCATCATTCATTCCCAACATGATGGTTACGACGTTGGGCTTGAACGGGAAGACATCGCGGCGTAAGCGTAGGTTGATTGGGCCGGCCCAACCGCCAGTAACGCGGTCACCCCCTACCCCGGAGTCTATGAAGCGTACGCGCATTTTTGGAAATCTCGTGAGTACGTATGTCTCAACATCTGTCGGGTAGAAACGCTGCTCTGTGATGCTGTCCCCATAAAAACAAACACGGTCACCGCTCTTAAGAAAAAACTTCGGCTTTTCAGCCATGGCCGGTAAAGCCACGGTCATAATCGCGGAAGCGACAATGATCGGATACAAATAGGCCTTCATAAAAATCTCCAAAATACACCCGATCTATAAAGAGCCACACGTTTACTTCCTCTCCGAGTGTCTGCCGAAGAACCCCATTTTCTCGAGCCAATTGGCGCAGTCCTTGGGCCACTGAGTTGAGTCCGTACCTTTTATTCCCATACCAAATCCATGGCCACCCTTCCGAAAGACAATCAGCTTGGCCGCAATATTGTTGCGGCGGAGAGCACGGTAAAAACTTTTTTCATTTTCGTGCGGAACGATCTTATCATTCTTGGCGTAGAAGATCAGCGCGGGCGGTGTTAGTGCATTAACATTGAGTTGGCTGGAGAAATACTTCTGAACATCCATCGGAGAATGCCTCCCCAGCAGCAAGAATGCGTCGTGCTGCTTACCGATAGGTAGTAAAGAAATCAGCGGGTACCCGAGAACGAGAAAGTCAGGGCGGGTGCTGAAATGATTTAATGGATTTTTGGCTTCCGGATCGCCCGGTAGCCAATGCACACCGGCCAGTGAAGCGACCGATCCACCCGCAGAGAATCCCATTACGCCAACGCGATGCGGGTCAATGTGCCATTGCTTGGCATGGGCTCGTACAATCTGCACCGCTCGCCGCACATCTAGCAGTGGCAAGGGCACGCCACCCGGAGGAAGTTTACCTTCCGGGATTCGATATTTTAGCACAAAACAGCTCACTCCAAGGCGACTGAAATAGCGTGCTTCCCGATTACCCTCAGACGACATGGACTCAAAAATATATGCTCCGCCGGGGCATATGATCATGGCACAACCATTTCTCTTCGCCGCTTTAGGCATAAATTCCGTCAAAGTCGGCCAGCGTACCGGCCCATAAACAACCTGGCCCACCCCGGCCCATGGATTCTCCTTTACTCGGTCATGCTTTTGGGAAGCGGTAAGCTTAAGATTTGGAAAAACAGGAATTACAACTGGAGTATCAGCATGCACAACCGCTCCCATCGTCAAAACCGCTGCGATCACGGCAACGAAAAGTCTCATTTTTTTTCTCCTTAAACGTCAGTTTCAAACAAACTGGCCATTACACGCCGAAGCACAGGATCCATCACGCAAACTCACGGCGCATACGCCACCGCTACTCGATCAATGTACATATTCCCCGAGTTGTCTTGGTCGCAAAGGATGCTAAGAATGTTATTGCCCGCCAACAAAGAAATACTTCTCGATACGTTCACCCACCGGCCATCTCCATTTTGAGCCGGTACAGTTAGCTGCCCTTGGTGCCGACCATTCACATACACGCTCGCGCTACTTGCAGTCCCCGCACCAGAAACGGCAAGAACACGCATCCGATATGTTCCAGATTTAGGGCGCTGCACATAGCATGTAGCTGCTGCACCAAGCTTGTCGAGACCGGCGATAAAGCCTTGGCCTCTGTAGCCCGGATAATTGGTGCTGAATCTCGGCCTTTCCGCCGAAGACCTTCCCCATAAGATGAGATTCTGGGCACAGAAAACTTCCTCCTCTGGAGGCACGGCACTCTGGCCCAGCAGTTTTATGACTAGATGTTGCGTCGTCTTTAGCCGTGCCGGCACCCGCACCAGCGTCGTGGTGCCAAATACGTCACGGGATAGGCTCCACCCGGTATCACGTTGCAGCCGCGGGATATCGTTCGGATTCTTTTCAAACCGCAGTGTCTCACCGTTAAGCGTTGCACTCGTCCCAGCGCGACCGTGCAGTCGAATAATGAAATGTTGAATTGTCGAATCATAACTCCCAATCGTGCCACCAATGTGTACGTCGCAACGGCCCGGACCATCACGGGCCGATATTTCCTGGCGGCAAAAAAAGCCACGTTCGTAGGCGTAAGTCCGTCCGTCGTCATCATAAACCGTGGTAGTTGCCTGTTCGATGGCCGGGAACACATCAAGATAAACAAGCTCCGGAGGATTATTATCGAGGGACGCAACTGGTGCCATTGTCGGGATAATGGTACCTTCTCGGATGAACAGAGGCACATCTGTCCACGCATCGGTGTTGAGGCGGTAGCGGATGCTCTGGTTCCCCATATATTGGTGCCCGCGAAAGAAATCGATCCAACGACCCTTTGGTAAATACACACTGCGAGTGGAAGATTCTTCCTTTCCTACCCCGGTCGGTGCCAAGACCGGGGCTGCCAAAAGCGATGGGCCGAACATCCATTGATCGTCGAGATCTGCGCACTGCGGATCATCCGGGAAAGCCATCATCATCGGTCGAACAATTCCGATCCCGCTTTCATAAAGGCCGCGATCCAATGCGTAGATATAAGGCGAAAAAGTATACCGAAGTCGGATTGCATGGACCGCGATTTCCTGGGCCTGAAAGCCATAGAGCCAAGGCTGGAGCCTGCTGTTCTCATGAGGGGCGTGTACACGGAAAATGGGAACAAACGCGGCAAATTGAAGCCAGCGGGTATAGGCTTCAGGCGTAGGCGGTCCCCAGTTTCCCGCATCCATACTCCATCTGGCCTGCCCCAGCGAAATCATCGACAGCATGCGCAGAGCCTGATGAGCCATGGACTTAAAACCCGGCGCAATATCGCCCGACCAAGTGCCATAGGCGTAACGCTGCGCCCCAAGATAAAAATTCCGGTTAATGGACCATACCCGCAAATCGGATCGGCTCCGCTCGCCTTCATAAAGCGCTTGTTGCATGTGCATAAAGAAAAAATTATTGAATCCGTCGGCTTCGTCGTTCCAAAATCCGCTTAGGCCACCATTCATAGCCCCGTGGCGGCGAGTTTGTTGCCAATACCATCGGCGCCCGTCCGGCAGGTTGAAATTGACCAGAACTGCGTACTGCTGGCGTACGTAGTCGACCATCCGCGTCTGCCCCGGATACCATACGCCCGCCTTTAATGCGGATAATGCCTGTCTGGTCATGGGCACCAGCTTACCCGCGGTGGTACAGCGGATAATGCGCGGCTTCATAATTCCCGTGAGCCTAATTTGCCGACGATCCATTGTGTTCTTCAGATTGTCAAAATGTGTTGGCGGCAGCAATGCTGCGGGAAACTTTTTCTCATTCCACCGGAACTCCCCAAAATTATTTTCTCCCCAGGCCTTCCAGTCAAAATCAATGGCAAAATTATCAATGGGGATGTTACGAGCACGGTAGCCATCCACAATATCGATCAATTCGTACTGATTAATCCCCCATTGGCTGTTGGTGAAACCCGTCGCCCAGCGAGGAAACATCATTGCCCGTCCTGTAACCTCGGCCAGGGAATTAAAGATATCATCCGGCGTGCCGATCATTAAAAAATAAGTCACACTATTTGGACGGGGATAAATACACGGGGTGATGGTTTTGCTTCGCCAGGCGTATCCCGCCGTGGGAGTGGTCTTACTGTGCCTGTTCATTCCCTCGTGCTTCGGAATTCCCGGATGCCCATAAGAGAAATTCAGGTCAGTTTCGCTCATAGCAAAAAATCCGCCGTCCGAATCGATCAGTATTCCATAGCCGTCGGTAGTCCATACGAAAGGCGCACCTCCGCCCCCTCCCCAGCTTGCGTCACATTGGTACACCTGTGAATGGCTTCCTGTCCCACCGCGCAGCAACGACGTATCGTGGCTCTCGGGCCCTACGGATGGATAGGCTTTAATTCCATAGAAGGGTTGTCCGGATGCATGGGAAAAACGCAGGCCGCCCAGGCGCGGATTTGCCGGATCAATATAGATTCCACCGGCAAACCCTTCTTCCAAAAGCGATTTCCCTTTAGCATCGTATACAGTCATACGGCATGGGGTCTGGGAAATTTTAATGCGAAACCCGGCGGTTTCGATGGTGATGGTCTTTCCGTCATTTCGAACAGAGTGCCCAATCATGGATGGCCATTCTGCAGCGGGGTCCAGAACGGGCGTAGGAGGGTCCACCTTACCATCGTGATTATAATCAACTCTGATCAAGTGAGGGGAGAGAATGCGATACGTCAACTGACTTTTACTGATGGAGAGAAGCAGCACATTGCCGTCAATCCGGCAGCCAGTTACGTTTCCCAATCCGGCAGGCTCAATATCTAGCGCATGACCTGTTACACCGGATACAGTTGGGAATGCGCGCAAACTTGCGTCCATCGCCAACGCTGTCGCAGCAATGGAACCTCCAATAAACTTCCGCCGACTGAGGCCTGGCACCTATTTACCCTCCACCGTCACCGCAACTGCCTGGAAACCGACGCTGCCGTACTTTTGGTGCTTCACACCTCGAAGGTCAACACTCGCTCGAACGGTCAGTAAATCGCCGACGGCACCGTGGACCTCCAGTTCCAGTACCGCATAGCCGTGACCGCTGCCTGTACCGTCGCCATCCTTCTGCGGATCGTAGTATTTCCCAAGAACTACAGCACGCTTTCGAAACAGTACCTTGGAACCCAAACTGGCGGATAAGTCCGTCTTTGCGTCAAAGCTTGTCAGATAAACCCTCACCAATTCGCGATGGGCCAGCATCACATGCTTAAATTCAATGGCCTGGTGGTTGGCACCTGCGTAGGCGAAGCTCTGCAGTGAACGCAGCGCCTTATTCGGTGCCCCATTGGAAAAGCCGATATAGTCACGGCTGTCAGTACTGGTGCTCGGCGGTTGCCCTGATCCAAGCTTCGCGGCCTCAATAGAATGCAGGCCTTTCGCCTTTTGTTCAAAGGTACTGCGGTGGTGGTCAACATAATCAAAATACGCCCAGTCGGCGGTACCTTTGCTTAGGTCAATGGGATGCTCCGCCGACGAGTGCGGCGGCGTAACGATGCTGCCAACCACACGTCCTGGCTCGGGCGGTTGGGTAGACTGCGAAAAGACAACACCATTTGGCCCTTTCAGCCGCACGGAAAAGCCCCATGCCCATTTATTCTGATCCGTTTGCACCACAAACTGATTCCATCCCGCATTGAGATGAACCCGGACAATGCTGGCCGGATCAGACATGTCGTAGGCTCCGGGCTTGTTCAAAAGCCTCCGTTGATTCACCCACAGAGTGATTCCATCCTCGTGACGCACGCTCAATTGGCAGGTAACAGGAGCTGATGCTTTAATCCAAGTTACCGCCACCGCGCACGCGTTGTTCATCGAGTACAATCGGCGGACGTTTATCCACCTCTTCCGACTGTATTGCGTTAGATGCCTGACGGCCCGCTGGGCCGATATCCAATAGATAGGCTTTCCGCTCTTACCGGCAAAACTTTTATCAAGAACGGCGGGTGTAATCCACGTGTCGGCTAATTGGGGTACCTTTCCGGGGGTAAACGGACCGACAATCCGCCACTGATCCAGTGTCCGGCGACAAAATTGAACTCGCCGATTGGCGGATATCTCCGGACTTATCCTCAGTACCGCCCTTCCTGAGAAACTATAAAGTGGATGGTCCTTTGCAGCCAAAATAGGGAGAAACACAAAATGAGATCGCCGTATCTTGGAAAAGGTGAAATTACGATTTGCAAGGCCCGGAATATCGACGGAAAGGTGAACCTGCCCTGCCGAAGCTGGAACAAGCGCGTGAAGTAGCAGGCCGACCTGATAATGCTCAATATTGTTAATACCGCTGTAGGTCTTGTAATAACGGTGTTGGTTGTATGGCAATACCCCGGCCCCCGCATCCCGCAACTTCCTAGCCGCGCTTAGAAATATGTTCGAAAGCGCAAACTCTCCGGCCTGCGACTGCGCACTGTGGTGTTGTGCGAGACTGCACTGAATACCGACAATTTCTCCGTTAGCGCGAGCAAGACCGGAACGAATTGTTGCAGCCGACGCCGGCCCAAATACTTGCGCCGCTACCGATCGCAGCGTCTGGAGATGAAACAGTAATCGATCAAGTTTGAACTTCCATCCGATCCGTTCCTGACCGGCACCCGCCAACGCCCTATGCACCACCGCAATCCGATTTAGCACTTTTGGCAACAACGCTCCAACCGCTGGCGATCCGGAAAACGTTACAGTGACAACTGTTTGCCTGCGTATGGATATGTCCGGCAGTCGCACTTCCGTGGTAACAGCTACGGGATTGTAGGAGTATCCAGGAATGCCGCTAGCCGATTCGGCGACGGGCTTGCCGTTGGCAAACACCTCTTTGGGAACCGTGGTCACGGGCAGCCTGATGACAACTTTCCGCTTCTGCGGCTGGCCCATATAACTTCCCAACGTCGGCCCGACTGTGACACGAATACTCTCGGCACCGAGGTGCTGATAATGCAGAGGCGTCAACGCATACGCCCCATGCAGATAATCTGGCGACAAACCATCATCTTCATACAGCATCGATTTTCCAATGGAACCGGGATATACACAGACGACTAACGGATCAACGGCTTTCTCGGCCATTCGAAGGGTGAACTGCTGCATGGGAATCGGAACGCCACCGCGAGCAAAAACGGGAATTTCATTGGCGGAAGCAAGTACTGGTCGATCTCCAGTATGTTCTACGCTCTCATGAGTCAGAATATTCCACCAAGTTCCGCGCGGAAACCACATATCCGTCGCACCAAGCCAAGCCTTTCCCACACCACGGCTGACCACCGGTGACACAAGGAGTGAGGGGCCAAACTGGTATTCCTCCGGGTGTGAATAAGCTTGTGGCGCAGCGGGGTAGGACAGATACAACGACCGTACCAGTGGTAATGAATGTTTCCAGGTATCATAGGCACACGTATAGATATACGGGAAAAGCCGAGATCGGAGATCATATCCGACTCGGGCCGCCGCCAATGTTCGTCGGCCATAGTACCACGGTACGCGGTGCTCTCCGAATCCCCCCTCACTATGTGTTCGAAATATCGGACTTAGCGCTCCAAATTGTATCCACCGGGCATATAACTCGGGCCGTGGCAGGAAAACCGCAAACCCACCGATGTCATTTGACCAATAGTCCGCACCGACATTGCCGCCGGTCGCCACAAACGGCACCTCGAACCGCAGCACTCTCCATCGAGACCTAGTATCCCCGGAAAATGATATGGGATAACGCTGGTTTCCCCAGCCGCCCCAGCGGCTAAAGGAGGCACCGCGGTGGCCTGTAGTAGGCCGACCGATGTTCCAGAAATCCAAGGCGTTCACCCAGCCCAGATACTGGTCACCCCAATCCAACCACCAGAAGTCCACGCCTTGCTTTTCCAGCGGATCCAGCAACAACTTATAAAAGTTGCTCATGGATCTTTGGCTGGCAGGCTCAAATCCAATCCGCTTGGTAGTAGCCGCGTCAAGCTTCATCGCCCGGCAGAATTCCTTGAATTGGCTGTCCCAAGGCCCGACTCCACTCTGCGGATGCAGATTCAGGGTTACATGCAGACCGTGTTTGTGCAACCACGCCAGTAATTGGCGAGGATGCGGAATGAGTTTGCGATTCCAGTTATAAGAGCCCCAATGCGGTGTGGTATGCCACCCCATATCCATGACCATAACATCCAAAGGAATGTGGTGGGAATCGTACTCCAGCACCAGTTGTTTGAATTGCTTAGCGGTGAAGCTATGGTAACGAGATCGCCATGATCCCAGCATGTAACGGGGGGGAATGGGCACACGTCCGCTGACGGTTGTTAGATCGCTTAGCGCGGTGTGGTAGTGACCTTTTCCATAACCAAAAAAATACCAGTCCGCCGTCTCCGATGCCGGACGCGGCTTAATCCACGGATGCGGCCCACCGGTTACCAGCAGGGTATGATCGCGAAGCAAGTACCAGCCATCGAGGGATAACACCCCATTCGATAATAGCTCGGGCCCGTTGCAGCCATCCAGTGAACCACGAGTCCCACCAAGGTTTCCGGATTGCATCAACCCAGGAGTCCAAGTTTTCCATTTATTCTCCCCATCGCGAAATTGAATCGAAAGATTTTTTGCGGTGAACCCGTTTGCGTCACTACGATACCGCAATTTCATCCGTGCTGTATTAATAATCAGTTGTCCAGCACGCTTTTCAACCGAAAATTCAGGTGGTTTTATTTGACGGTGCCACGCAAAGTAGGAGCGATCATTAACGAACCTCTTGTCTTGGTTATATTCCAATCGAATTAGGGTAGAGGTTATCACAGTAAATCGCGCATGATTATCAACAATGGAGCCAGTGGCGCTTTCGGAATTCAATTGAGCCGCTTCAAGGGGTCTCCCTGCGATGCCAAGAATTGTGAAGCCCAACAGCAACATCAAGGGGACAACAAAACCCGTTGGGTTTCCGACGCTGCAACGTGCTCGTCTCTGATACCGTGTGCATGGGGGAAGACAATTTCCATGCGAGGCGGTTCGATAGCCAGCCGCTAGCCCAGCGTAATTGCGTAGAATGATGTTCATTTAGAGGCAACTCAGCGTGTGATTGAATAAATCAGGGAATAAATCAAGCCAGCCGCCCCACCTTTGTACGGGGGGCGGCCAGCTTAGGGAAGGCTATCTGAAATCATGAGTTAATTGCGTGGACCGAAGAGCGCTTCCTACGACATAAAAGAAGGCTGGCAACACCAGCAATTCCGAGGAGCGCCACCGGAGTCGGCTCCGGAGTTGAAATTGGTGCCACGTCGGCCCAGGTTGTGCCTACGCGAATTTCGCCAAATGATATTGTTGCGCCGGCGTTCATCGCTATTTGATTAAATTGAAAGTTCACACCATCATTAATGGTAGCATCCGGTGTCGCCGGTGCCGACGGTCCCAGCAAGGGATTTTGCCAGAGATTAATCACCGCACTACCGCCGGCGACACTATTGTATGGTGCACCGCCAAGAATAACTTCAGCGACAAGAAACGCCTTGTCTGTAAATGGTTGGTCCGTCACTTTTGCGGAGATACTTCCATTATCATTTGAGATTCCCCAAACTGGGACGGTTCCGGTTTGGCCCATGAACAATCCCTGCTTGTTACCATTGGCTTGATCGACGAATTCAACTCCACCAAAATTATAGCCGGAAGTAGCTTCAGATGACGGCACTTGGGCAATAAAACTGATCCAAAGGGTTTGTGGTGGTGTAACCGCATATCCACTTGCCGACGAGGCTCCGCTATTGCCAATTTCTCCAGACAAGTCCCGGTACGACGCTTCGTTGGTGCTGCCGCTGCGGGTGGTGGTTACATTTATAGACGCGGAATTACCTGATACCGCTAGCGAATTGCCGTTGGCATCTGTATAGGTAAGCTGTTGACCGATGGTATTAATATTTGATGGATTGGACGGAGTCCCCGGATACCCCAACCATATGCCACCGCCGTAGGTACCACTTCCAAAACCGATATCACTGCTGTTACTCTGGCCATCAAGCGGAGATCCGACGGTATAATTAAATGGCGAATCAACCAAAACGGTTGCCTGGGCTGCCTGTACGCCAAAACCCACCAGGCCAACCAGTGACGCCCCAGTGGATAACATGAGAATATTTGACATCTTCTTTAGCATAAAATGCACTCCTAAAAAGTTGCCATAACTTATGGCACTCTTCTTCCCTCTTCTTCGGTACTACGCAGTACCGTCAAGAGAGAGTAAAATCCGATTCCTTCATTCCACTCCAATGCGATCCTAGTGTGTGTACTGTGTGTACAAACCTCACCTCCATTTCTAAACACCCTAAAGCCAGTCCATTCGGAGCCATCAAAACACTCGTCAGTAATCCGCCCTTAGTTTCCACCACCGGGAGCAGTCGGAAGCCAATCGCCCTTGGGGCAGTTGCTAACCGGCGGAGTCGCGAGATCGGCGGCCGCACCGTTCGAGGTATATTGGAATGATCCACAGTGGCCATCGCCAAACACCACGTTCATCTGGTGCTCATTACCATACCCATGTCGCCACCTGCACCAATAAGTATTAGACCAAGTTCCCATGCCATTGTATTCCACATTGGCTCCCATGTAGTCGGGGCCGGGGATGATTCCTTGATTAGTATTGATTGCCGGGTTGGTTCCGAAATAAGGGGCGGTGTTACCTGATGGGTTGGGGTACATATTATTTCCATCAAAGACCCCCCACATGTCGGTCGGCTGGCACGAGCCGAAGGATGGATCGCGTAGACCATCTGTAAACATAATTACATCCGATCCGCGACCACCAAGATCGGCGAGCCGGTAGTATTGCTCGTACGGCCAATTATTACCGCCGACCGCTGCATCCCTCATGCTGATTTCCAGAGGAAATAACATCTCGTTGGCCTGGTAGTGGCATTGTCCCTGAACAGGCCAAGTGGCAATGGACGCTGCGGCAGGGTCACGGAATACCGGAGAAGTAATTGGATCATCCGATCCCCCACCAAGCTGTCCGGCGGAATATACCTGCGGAAAAAGGTATTCGTTATACTCTTGGGCGATTGGGACATTAGGCTCGACGTAGGTGTTCAATATAGTCCACCACGTTGCATATGCATCGCCCGCATCGTAGAAATTGCCGCTGGGATAAAGCGTATTCGCGGGATTTCCCCTATGTCCTGCGGGAAAGGAGAAACTAGGAGGAGCCATCTGCCCGATAGGGAGCACACCCTCGTTTTCCTGCGAGTACATTACGGCCAACAATCCAATTTGTCTTAGATTTGACAGGCACGCCACCGAATTCGCCTCCGCTTTCGCTCTTGCCAGCGCAGGAAGCAACAAGGCGATCAGGAGAGCAATGATGGAGATAACCACCAGGAGCTCAATGAGCGTGAATCCTTCCTTCTTATGATAATAGCATACTGAAACTGACATAACGTCGTCCCTTTAAAAAAAAGACCGTGGAAACACTGGTGCATCGTTAACCTCGTCATCCTCATCTCTCATGAAAATGGCGAGATTATTTTGGGTGCGACCACACCAGCCACTCTTCGATTATTAAACACTATAACCCGCCAAAAAATCGATACAAGAATGGTTAGCGCAAAAATGTTTATCGTTAGCGCAAAAAAGCGACGGCAATGGATTCTCCCTGTACAATGCCTCCATGAAAAATAGCGGACGCAGAAAAAAACGCCCCGGCAAGGTGCCGGGGCACACCGGCAAATTACGTGAGAAATTGCGCATAGCGTATTTGTCCCGTGAAATTGGAGTTTATAGCGAGCAGGCGGCGATGGAAATTGCCAGCTTCGCGGCTGAAGTAGGGAATTGGCGCACGCTGATTGCCACGTTGGGCGAAGTCGGCCCGCAGGATATTGCGGCGGGGCGCATTGACGGAGCCATCATTGGCCACTGGGATGACCCGGAGACGCTCATCGCCCTGGAGCAGGCCAACATTCCAGTGGTTGCCACACCTCACTTCCAGGAAAAAACCCCTTTCGTTCAGGTGATTCCAGATGATTACGCAGTGGGTGTGCAGGCGGCAGAGCATCTGGCGAGCAAGGGATTTCGCACGTTTGGTTACTATGGCATGTGTGAGGCAACGACCTTTCCTTGGGAAATCCTCCGCCGGGCCGGTTACCTGACCACACTGAAAGCACTGGGGTTTCAGGCCCATGTATATGAAAATACGGTGCCGGACTGGTGGCGATTTCAAAATGATGAACAGCAAGTTGAATTGCGAAACTGGCTAAAAAATCTCCCCAAACCCATCGCACTATTTACCTGTATGGATCGCTTTGCCTATGAAGCCATACGCATGGCCCGCGAGGACGGCTTTGCGGTTCCTAATGACATCGCAGTGTGCGGTGTGGACAACAGCTTATGGGTGTGCATGATGAGCGTGCCGCGCCTTACCAGCATTCCGCTTAACGGACGATTGGTAGCGCGTCAGGCGGCCCAGACATTAAACAATATCATGTTAGGAAAAGCCGCACCTCAAAAACCGATTTTTGTTGCTCCGCTGCCCGTGGTACAGCGCGAATCCACCGATGTTACCGCTTATGAAGACCTGGACGTGGCGGAAGCCTATAAATTTATCCGCGCCCATGCTCATGAGCCGATCCATATTGATGACGTGCTGGCCAAGGTACTGGTATCACGCCGCAGCCTTGAAATGCGCTTTAAGGCACTTACGCGTTCGACGCTGCAGGATGAGATCTGGCGGGCCCACGTGGATCGAGCCAGACAACTGATCATCGAAACTGACAAGCCCATGTGGAAAATTGCGGAAGAATCAGGATTTCGAAGTGAAACCGTATTTAATGTCATGTTCAAGCGGATTGCGGGAGTGACCCCATCCGCTTATCGACGCAATAACAGTGGCCAGGCAATATCGTTCTGACGCCCTGCTGGCAAAGACCTTTTTGAGAGGATTTTATTATGGCACTCCAGAGCATTCGGGAAAAGATCAACCAGAACCAGAAACCCTTTATCATCGGCGGCATCGTGCTGGTCTGCGTGGCAGTTGGACTGCTTGTGTGGGAGTTAAAACCGGCGAGCGTTGTGGCCGCACCAACGAGTTATTATTTCTATGACACCTCGAATGGCAGCATTACAACCGAGCCGGCCAGTGCGATTCCACCATTGAAGGGGGCCACAGGCCAAGACACGCTGGTGCGCGCATTTATGCTGACTTGTACAACCTGCGGAGATAAAAAAGTGGGATACCTCATCAAATATACCCAAGAGGCAAGGGCCGCAATAACCGCAGAATCCCAAGCGTTACCTGCGAATGCCACTCCCATGGAAAAGAGCCAACATGCGGCAGAAATCCCGCAGTTGAGGCTGGCAGCCGCCGCAGGGCGGCTGGTGCGGCTCCCGGCCAAAGGTTCGCCATGGATTCCGGCAATGAGCTTCAAAGGAATGGCGTTAATTAAGACAGCATCGCAGTGCCCCGGCGGCAGCCATGCCAAACCATGTCTGCCCTGACGCCCCCCTACTCCAACCGGGATGCGCCATTAGCTCAATGCGGAAGCGTTGAGTTGGAGTCGAGAAGCGACCTGATTTCCTGAAATATTCCTTATCGGCGCGATTGGCACATTGCTCGCTGGTGGGAAGGAAGCATTGATTCAGCGTTGCGATCAACATCATTAACCCCGGGGCGACGCGTCATTTGGCCGTGAATGTTCTTAGCATCTTCTCTGCCGAAACACGGGTGCCGATTTTTTCTGTGGCCGCATTCCGCCTCGAACCATGACGCTGCCGCGTCAGGCTAAATTGCATTTATGAATATTAATGTGTAACCCAGCGGGCGGTGAGGCATCTGAAAAATTCACGCGGTCCGCGGGAGCGAGAAACAATCTCAGCTTCCGCCGCAATCTGCGCTCTTGAAGATCGCGACATCCCTCCGGCCGCCACAGCCACATAACGGAATCGCGGGCGCGTAAATTTAGACGCCGATAATAATCGGTCGCGTTTCCGCATCGCCACTATCTACAGCGCAAAAATTATTACTATTAGCGCAAATCTGTAAACACTGGATCGCTATCGATTTTCCCGCGCGCACCATCACCCGACCCTCGCCCAGTTTTTTCCGGTAACTACATCATTACTTCAATTGGCGCTGCCGCGCGGTATGCGCCGCCGGCCTCATCCCGACTGCCGTCCCTGCCGCTGGTGGAATGTGTTGGTGGAATATTCGCCCACTTGTGCGTTATGCTACCGGCTTGGTAGCAGCGGCAAGAATGCCGGTTATGTGGAGTGCATTATGACGGATCGAATTTACAACGTTGATTTAACCCAATGGAGCGGCCCATTTTCCGCAGCCCAGCAGAATGGGGCCACCGCGGCGATGGAATCGGGCAATTTGGTTTATCTGCCCAGGCTGGATTTTGCGTTCACGCCGGAAGAACAAAAGTTTCTTACCCCGGTGTGGAGCAATGGAGGGGCCAAAAACATCAGTTATGACCATCGCAGCGGCCGCATTCAAGGCATGGACGGCGATGATGCGGCACAGAGGGAATTGGCGGCATTGTTAAAGCGCTATTCAGAAAGCACCCTCACGCTGATGCAGGGGTTGTTTCCCCAATACAAATCAGCTCTGCTGCGCATGCGCACCAGCTACCGACCCGTGGAAATCAAGGGCCGGGCCAGCAAAGTTACCAAAGATGATACGCGACTGCACCCGGATCAATTCCCGGCCCGGCCCGTCGGCGGAAAACGCATTATCCGGATATTCTGCAACGTCAATCCCGAAGGCAAAGGTCGCGATTGGCGCATTGGGGAACCCTTCGCGGATTTCGCCAAAAAGTTTGTTCCCCGCCTCAAAGCGCCGATCCCCGGCTCCCGGGAGTTGATGTACCTGTTGCGCATTACCCGCAGCCCCCGAACCGCATACGACCATTACATGCTGCAACTCCATGATCGGGGGAAAATGGATGAGCAGTATCAAAAAACCGCCCCCCAAACCGCGTTTGTATTTCCGCCTCACTGTACGTGGACCTGCTTTACTGATGAAGTACTGCACGCGGTGGATGCCGGGCAGTATTTATTGGAGCAAACCTACCTCCTTCCGGTCCAAGCGATGAAAAATCCGGAAAAATCACCGCTGCGGGTATTGGAAGGGATTATGGGAAAAACTCTGGTTTGACACCTCAAAAATCAACTATTGGAACGCTATGACCCGACGAATGATTTTAACCATTACCCTGATAGTTATTGCCATAGCCACGATTGTTCTGGCGGTACAGGCCCATCATAAAATCGCCCACGAAATGACTCGTCAAAAGCATATTGACGCCTTTGATTCCTACATGAAAACCGTCCCGCTGTTTATTCATGATCATAAGCGCAGTGATCGTTTTCCATTGCCGCCATTTGCAATGCTGTTCGTGGCCCCTTTTACGCTTTTATCCCGCCCCGACGCGCAGGCGGCATGGGTTATCTGCAAACCGTTTTTCTTTGTCCCGATTTTTCTGCTGGCACTATCTATTATTCGCCGAGGCGGAGGTAACGTGCTGCCCGGCGCGCTGCTGCTGATTGGGGCGGGGTGGTTTTTTCCGGTCATCGGGGATATCCAGGAAGGGCAGATGAATCTACTAATGCTCCTGCCCCTGGCGGCCGGATTGTGGATGGCGCAGGAAGAATCTCTGGGTGGTGA
>DAHVEJ010000071.1 GCA_027313145.1 Phycisphaerales bacterium
ATTTGTCCTGCAAGGTCACCATATCCATGTCACCAGTATAACATCCCAAGCTGATATGTAAATGTTATTTTTTAACGACCCCTTACCGGCAGCAGTATCAAAAAACCAACGTCCATCGGGCTGGCGAATCAAGGGAATGGGGAAAGGCCAATCTTTTTTGCCGATCAACAGAATCGCCGTCGTCGCGTTCTGCTTTTGTAATTGGAAATTCTGTTCAGCGTGCGTGACAAATTCCTCGAAGTGACGGTGATCTTCAATTTTATCACCTGAGGCCAATTCTTTAATATCCGGGCCAAAAATTAGGCGAAGCTGTTGATGATCCTGACGTTTGATTGCCGCAAACAATGTCGCGGCGGCTTGCTTGTCGCTGGAAAAGACCATCTGTCCCGGACCGGGCTGATCTTGCGGCCCCGCTTCAATCTGCGCGCCACCAGTTGTAACGGCGGACGCCGCTGGATGATTACCTGAACATTGGCAGCCCCCCACAGCCAGCCAGAGACTCGCGAGCAACAAACTCATAGCAACTGTTGCGGGATTGAGGTATTTCCTATTCATGATCTAGCTCCTGGAATGATTCATGGTTTGTTTTTATAGACGCCATCAGCTTGGAGGCTCAGTGCCGTTGCTGGTCCATGCGCCCACCACCACGATTGCCCTGTTGCTGCCGCTGCGGAGGCCCCTGCGGCCGACGCCCCTGTGGATGGTACTGAGGTTGGGCACGATAGACGCGCACACTTTGCCGCCCCCGATCTTCCGCACGGCGAACGGTCTGATCTCGCTGATAATATCCGCCGAATACTTGTACTGGCGGCTGCTGGTAAACGGGGTATTGCTGGTACGTTGCGTAGCCGCCGCCGTATCCGCCATAGACGCACCCCGAACATGACAGCAACAGCAATGCCACAACACCACCGCCGCCCCACCGCGCGGGCTTCGAAATAAAATAGCGCCACATAAGCCACAACCCCCAGCAAGTCGATAGCAATCGCCTAAAGATACTGCAGCGACGGCTGATCACCATTAAGTATAGCGAGTCCGGCAAGAACGAGATACTCGCAAATTGATCAGGTGCATTGATTCGGCAAGAGCGCCAAGAATTACTGACGCAATTGGTACCTGCGCTTTGAGTGGGCACCGTCCTCAGGCCCAGCACGACCGAGCTTTTCAGCGCGCCCGAGTTGCCAACGGGGATGCCGGCTCATCAAGAGCGAGGAGACCATCCGCCACATCGGACTAGCTATTTTATTCTTAATAACGAATATGCGGTCAAAATTTTCAATTTAACCTTGCAAATCTGCCACGTCATGACAGAAATGCAAGGTAGATTCTCCGTATCTGGCCAATGTTAAAAAACGTTTAACCCGATCTCCAAAGGTTTATGTCCGTGACAGTGGCTTGGTGCATGCCCTGCTGGGCCTACGCAATGGGGAAGAGTTACTGGGCCATCCCATTTCCGGCTGGAGCTGGGAAGGGTTCCACTTGGAGTACCGCTGGGAAAACTGCTGATTTTCCGGTATACTAAAGACTTGGATTCCCGGCGAGGAAAGCGGAAAAATCGGGCTTATTTTAACGTATTTTGCCCTCCCTTATCCCGCCATAATCAGGAGTACTCATGGCTACGCCGCCACCGTCTACCGCTACAATGGACACACCTTCCCGTGTTTCACAGGCTTATGATGAATCTGCTATTCAGGCCCTGAAAGGACTGGACCCGGTGCGGAAGCGCCCCGGCATGTACATTGGCGATACCACCACCCGGGGCCTGCACCACTTGGTATGGGAAATTGTCAATAATTCGGTTGATGAGGCCATGGCCGGCTTCTGCGACAGCATCTGGGTAACCATTCATGCTGACGGCTCGGTGAGTGTCAGTGATGACGGCCGCGGCATTCCAGTGGGCATGCACCCGACGGAAAAAAAATCCACGCTGGAAGTGGTCATGTGCGATCTGCACGCCGGCGGAAAATTCGGCGGTGGCGGATATAAAGTCTCTGGCGGTTTGCATGGCGTAGGTGCCTCGGTAGTCAATGCCCTTTCGGAATGGACCATTGTTGAAGTTTGTCGCGACGGCAAGGTCTACAACATGGAATTTGAACGGGGCGTAAAATCTTCCGAGATCAAAATGATCGGGAAGCGGGCAAAATCGGGCACCAAGGTTACATTTAAGCCTGATTCGCAGATCTTCCCTGAAATTAACTTTGACTATGACCGCATCGTAGCGCGGTGCAGAGAATTGGCCTATCTTAATGAAAGCCTGGCTTTTTATCTGGAAGACGAACGCACCGGCAAGAAAGATGAATTTAAGTACACCAAGGGAATTATCCAGTTTGTAAAACAACTTAACGAAGGCAAGGATGTCATCCACAGTCAGGTGATTTATCTGGAACGTGAAGAACAAGGCAAAGAAAATCCGATGTCCGTGCAGGTGGCTGTGCAATACAACGACGGCTATGCCGAAAGCCTGCACAGCTTCGCTAATAATATTAATACCCCTGGCGGTGGCACGCACTTGTCAGGCTTTAAGACGGCGTTGACGCGCACGCTGAATTTTTATGCCAAATCCAATAATCTTATAAAAGATGAAAAAGAAATGCCCAACGGCGATGATTTGCGCGAGGGCCTTTCCGCCATCATTTCCGTCAAGGTGCCTAATCCGCAATTTGAAGGGCAAACCAAAGACAAGCTTGGCAACGGCGAAGTGGAAGGGTTTGTCTCAAGCGCTGTCAATGAAGCATTGGGAATCTGGCTGGAAGAACATCCCGGCGACGCCAAACGAATTATTCAAAAAGGTGTGCTGGCAAGGCAGGCGCGCGAAGCCGCCCGCAAGGCCCGTGAACTAACACGGAAAGGCGCGTTGACCAGTGGCGGTCTGCCCGGCAAGCTCTCGGATTGTTCCAGCCGCGATATGGAATCCACGGAACTTTACATTGTCGAAGGGCAATCGGCAGGCGGTACGGCCAAGGCCGGGCGCGATCGCGTATTTCAAGCCATATTGCCCATCAAGGGTAAAATTCTCAACGTGGAAAAGGCGCGCGTTGATAAAATGCTCGGGCATGAGGAAATCCGCACCATCGTTCAAGCTCTGGCCTGCGGAATTGGTGCCGGTGACATGGACATGACCAAGCTGCGTTACGGCAAACTGGTGATCATGACCGACGCCGATGTGGACGGCTCACACATCCGCACACTGCTTTTAACGTTCTTCTTCCGGCAGATGACGCAGTTGATCCGTGATGGGCGCGTTTATATCGCGCAGCCGCCGTTGTACCAGGTGACACGAAAAAAGCATGTGGAATATGTGCGAAATGAACCCGCCATGCGAAAAACATATCTGGAACTTGGCACCGATGGCACCAGTCTTGTGATACGCGATAAAAAGGGAGGCGAAAAAGCTCGCCTGAAGGGTGCCGACCTCAAAAAAGCGGTTCAACTGCTGGAACAGGTTCAGGACCTGGTCATGGTGGCGGAACGTCGCGGTCTGCCCTTTACCAAGCTGCTTCACATGCGCGTTGAACGCGGTACGCTTCCACATTACCGCGTGATCCTGGATGGTCATGAATCATTCTTCTATACACTGGAAGAATACGAAGCCTACTGCGAACACAATAAAATTGCCGAACTCATGGCCATCGCCCGAACCGTGGAAACAGCCGATGCTTCCACCAACGGTTCCGCCGCCACGAACGGCAAGCTTTCCGCCGAAGCGGCGGAGGCAAAAAAGAAAGCGCAACGCCGCCTGGAGAAAAATGAGGAACTCAGTGAAAACCGTGAGTTGGAAAAGATTTTTGAAAAACTCAAAGCGATGGACCTGCCCATTGAAGATTACTTCCTGAAATTCGAAGAGCTGGACAGCGGCGAACGCAAAATGACACGCTACCTGGTGGAAAGCGGCGGCGATTTCAAACGCGATATCGCCGGCCTGCTGGATATCGTTTCGACCATTCAGGAAATCGCCAAACAGGGAATCGAAGTGAAGCGATTCAAGGGTCTGGGAGAAATGAACGCCGAGGAACTCTGGGCCACCACCATGGACCCGGCGCGCCGCACGTTACTGCGGGTGACACTCGAAGGCGCTTCTAACGCCGAAGCAATGTTCAGCACGCTGATGGGTGAAGACGTGGAACGTCGTCGACGCTACATTGAAGAACACGCCCTGGATGTGAAGAACCTGGACGTGTAAGTTGGCCGGGCGAGAGCGAAGGAGTTAGGAGTTAGAAACTAGAATATTTTGGAAGCGCTGGCGCTTCATAAAATATTCTAACTTCCAGCTTCTAACTTCCAGCCCATAATCAAATCCTTACCATTCCTTGTGAATCCAGGAGTGCGGATAATAGGTTTGCAAAATGGATCTCGCCCGCCAGCCGCGCTGGGCCAGCGTCTGTGCCCCCCACTGCGATAATCCGATGCCATGGCCAAAACCATGCCCATCCACGAGTTGAATATTATTGCCATCGCGTTGAATCACAAAAAAACTGCTCGGTGGTGCCGGCACGGTCCGCATCGGATCCAGCGCCAGAGCCAGCCGGAATTCCTCCGCTCGCATTTTTCCGACATGTCCCGCAACATCCCTAAGCGTAATAATCATGGGTCGGCGGGTAATTGGATTTCGCTGGGTAACGCGCACCGACACAATAGGCCCAAGCTCAGCGAGATACGGCAGATCATTTTTCTGGCCCCCCCAGGTCACGGCCTGCGTAATTTGTCGCAGGCTAAACGTCATGGTCGGCCAGGTAAATTCCGGGCAGTTCGCATCCAGCGTGCCAAACAGCCGGTTGACCAGAGGCGGTACGGAAGCATCGCCCCAAGCTTCGGCAGCGCTTTGTGAAGCCCCCCCATTACAAGCGGAATAAAAGGCGCAGAACAAGCCGATTTCCTGGTTGTCACGTGTTTCCATAATATCGCCGGTGGTAGCCCGCACGGCATTCCAGGCACGCGGCGTTTCCGCATTTTTCCCGCCGTACACCTGAGAATTTTGACCGCCCGTAACATCCCAGGCGTGGGTGCGGCCAAAGGTCTCTATCTGATAAAGCGCATACGTTCGCGCGGCGATGGCCTGCGCCCGATACGTGGCGGGCAGCCAACTGCGATACAATTCGCGCGAAAGCACGCCCGCCAGATAACTTTCAATAGGCAAACTGTTGATGGCGGCGTATTTCCCATCCGGCAGATGCACAATGTGGACGGTCCCCCGATACAGACGAGCATTGATGTAAGGCGGCGTGACGGATTCCTGCGTAATGCGCACACGAATCCATGGCTCCTGCATCCACGAAGCTAAATGAATAATGCCCGGATACAATGGCCCGAGAATTTTTGGCTTTGGCAAAATCGTCGGCACAGCGGGAAATGCCGGCGGCATCACGGGAGATATCGCAGTGGGTGCCGGTGCCGGAGTCAACGAACTGACGCTGGGCGGCGGCGGGACTGCGTTATAGGAAATAGTCGTTGGCGTGGTCTGGCAACCGCATAACAGCAAGCCCGTCAACATGACTGCGATTGAAGGAAAAAAACGCGGTAAGCGACGTGCGATATGGATCATCCATGACCCCTTTGCAGTAAGATGCATTTACGCTTTGTTGTTTTTTCCACAATGCGTTGCATTGCAGCCAGCCGAGGCTCGCATCGCCAGATCAGGCTTGCTGGCGGGACGTTTTACTCAACGCGGCGTAAAGACAGCCCGAACTCTGTGAGCTTCTGCTTAACTTCTTCCAAGCTGGTCTGACCGAAGTTTTTCACACCCATGAGTTCCGCTTCAGTGCGGCTGGCCAGATCCCCCAGAGTGTTGATGCCCAAACGTTGCAAAGCCTTGCTGGCACGAACAGAAAGATCCATTTCCGTTACCAGTTTATTCAATACTGCTTCAGGAACCTTGGCGGCCACCTGCTTAATAAGTTCCTGTCGCTGCTGCTGCCGGGCTTCATCCACGGCCTGCCCCAGTCGCAGACCTTTCTTGGAAAGCATCTCCCGGATTTCATCCAGGCTGGTTTCCCCAAAATTTTTGTAGCTGATAAGTTCCGCCTCACTGGTACGCACCAGATCGCCCAGCGTACGGATATTCATCTTCTTCAGGCAGTTGCGGGCACGCACGGAAAGTTCAAAATCAGTGGTGGGCAATTCCAGAAGCATATTGCGCGGCAGAATGCGTTTATCAGAATCATCCTGCACTTCCATATACATCGAACTGTCCACATGTTCATAATACATGCGTCCATGTGGGTTATTGGGCTTTACGGACAGAAGGCGGTGCAGGCATTCTTCCGCTTCATCATAATAACCGGCATCTTCATACAACACGGAAAGATTCAGCAGCACGCCTTCACGGGTTGGTTGATGCTGTGCCAACGATTCATAAATGGACAGCGATAATTCATCATCCCCGAGCAGATCAGCATAATAAGCCAGCTTGAATGCGATATCTTCATTTTCCGGATCAGCCTGATGGGCGTCTTCCAGCTTCTCAGCCGCTTGTACGATATTGCCGGCCTGCGCCAACTTCATAGCCTGCTCAAAAAGAGATTTGGCCTTGCCCGCGTCGCGCGGCGTGGGTGTAGTTACGATTGGGGCTGCGGTTGTGGTCGTCATGTGTTAAACCCGATTTCCTCTGTTGTAACAATTCCAGCAACGTCATCAAGGTTCATGAAAGCATACCTTTCATGCCCTGATAAACCAGCAATACTACCATTATCCCGCATAAATGACAACCACGTCGCATGGGCACAAAATAGACGGCAGCCGCGATAGTTTTTACTCCGGGACGGCTAATGATCCAACACCGCGTCGCTAAACTGCCGGCCTTCGCCGACGCCGAGCTCTGCCTTATCAGCGAGATCCCGCCAGGTACTACGTCTGACACGCGGCCCCGAATTTCAATTGCCATTGTTTGAGCACATCGGCGCAGCCGCTTTTCGCGCGGGTAAGAGTCAAGGGGCCGTTAAGATCATGGCCCCGCAAATTCCCGCGGATGGCATTTTCCTCAACGCGTTGAAGGTTCAATATGCCGCCATCGACGCGCGTAACGTGGCCGCGGTCGCCGGGGATTTGGCCCTGAAAGTCCAGATAGATCAGGCGGTGGTCAGGGATCGCCATCGCTGGAATTGCTTGAAATTGGCTGCTCCAGACAGCCGGGTCAAGGCGAATTTGCCAAGTTGCCAGCAGCGGACGATCGGGTAATTGCAGCAGCAAATCCCAATGGATGTCGGTTTGACGGACATGCTTTAAAACCGCAAATCTAAAAACTTTTTCGTTGAAGTCTTGCCAAACCATAGTTCAATGTTACCATCTTCTATGACAGAATACGGCAGGAGAACTATTTTATGGAAATTCGGCGTTCAAAACACTGGTCACGGATGGGCCTGCTTGTGCTTGCCACAAGTGCGATGTTACTGGCGGGATGTGAAAGTTCCGCCATGAAATTACGCAATCAGGGCTTATCTCTCTATCATCGGGGCGATTATCAATCGGCCCTGGTGAAATTCAATGACGCGTTGAAATACAACCCCGCTGATCCCCGCGCCAATTACTATGCCGGGGCATCGGATTACATGCTGGCCCGTTATCAGGAGGCGGCGTTCCATTATAAAACCGCCTGGACGGTTGATCCCAATTTCGGTCACGTGAAAAGTGCCCTGGCCGAAGCGCTCATCCGCGCCGGGCGGCCCAATGAGGCGATGAATTTTCTGGAACGTGATGCGGAACTTACCGGCCGCGTCACTGGACGCTTGCGTGTGGCGCGGTTTTATAAACGTATTGGCGATCTTGATGATGCGCGCGTCAATTTCGCGAAAGCTGCCGCAATGGCACCCTCAAATCCGGAAGTCCTTATGCAGGTTGCCGGATTCGATGACAGCGTTGGCCGCAAGCAGGATGCCCGGGCGCTATACATCCGCATTTATCAACTGGATCCGACCATGCCGGGGCTGGTGGAAAAAATGCAGCATGACGGCGTAACGATTTCCGAGGCGTTGGCCGCCCCACTGCCGGCGACCCAACCGGCCGCCCGGTAATCCATCAGAGGATGGAACACGCTGATGATTGAATCCGCCGGACGCAAATTTCTGGAATTACTGGAAGCCCACCGTAATGCGCTGTACACCGTGGCGTGTCGGGGTGGTACGCCGAATGTGGCGGAAACCGCCTTACAGCGCGGAATCCGTAGCGCCTTTCGTGAATATGTTCGAAATCAAGCCCCCCGTAGCGATCAGATGCCATGGCTGGTGCAGCACATCAACGCGGAACTTGGCGAGAATTTGGCTTCCGCCGCGGAACCGCCGGCTGAATTACCTATGCCCGCGGATGTATGGGCGCGCCTTGCCGCCGCGATTCAGATTGAGGCCGCCACGCTTGGCGGGGCCGATGAACAATCCATGCTGGCGTATGATCCGCTGCTGGCTCCGCGGAAAAAATCCGGCGTGGATGACCCCGTTGAAGGCTTAAATTTATCCCCCTGGACGCGGTTTGTTATAGCCACAGCCATTGTATTGTTTATCGGTATTGTGGCCACGATCATTCTTACCACGCACCATGCAGGCCCAAGCACAATGCCGACGGCAACTTCCAAATCCCCCGCCACCGCGCCAGCAACGTCCGTATCGGGTACCCACCCATGACACAGCGGCCGTCCCTGCAATCCCGTTATCCGATCCGGCTTCATCAGTTAATGGCCGGAACGCATCAGTTGGAAATTTTTTCGCCGGCCGACCCTGATTCACTACTGGATGATCCGACGGTTGAAGCACGCTACAAAAAAGATAATTACTTGCCTTATTGGCCGGTGATCTGGCCCAGCAGCCTCATGCTGGCGGAGCATATTTTAAACAGTAACGATGCGCCGCCGACCTTGCCGCCGCGGCCGGACTCTGTGTCGCCGCGGGCGATTGAACTGGGCTGTGGGCTGGGCATTGCGGGTATCGCCGCCGCTATGCGCGGCTGGCATGTGACCTTCACCGATTATGATCCCGAGGCCGTTGATTTTGCAGCTTTCAATGCCAATTGCAACAAAATTCCTCCGCATCTCGCAACGGCCCGCCAAATGGATTGGCGAGACCCGATCAACGAACAATTTGATTGGATCATTGCGTCCGATGTGTTGTATGAACGGCGGCTGCATCCGATACTGCTGGATGCTATTGATCATCTGCTGGCCCCGCAGGGTGTGGTATGGATCAGTGATCCGCAGCGAAACAGCGCGGCGGATTTTCCCCCCGTTGCGGTGGAACGCGGCTTTCGCATTGCCAATTCCGTGCTGCATTGGACGGGGCCTTCAGGCATTAATTCTGATGCGGATTTGCTGGTGTTGCGCCGAATCAGCGCATCGAAGGCGTTACCAAAAGTTGTCATTCAATAAGAGTTTCTGTCATGAGCCTACCGCGATTTTATGTTTCACCGCTGCTTGATTCAGGTGAATTGCCGGACGATCAGGCCCATCATGGCCGTGATGTATTGCGTTTAGATCATGGCCAATCGGTGATTCTCTTTGACGGCTGTGGCCAATATGCTTCGGCAAATATCAGCTTTGAAAAAAAGCACCTATTTTACAGGCTAACCGGTCCGATCACGGTTGAGGCACCACCTGCGTACAGTCTGACAATAGCCACAGCCATTCCCAAGGCTGATCGAGCCCATCAACTCCTTGAGCAGATCAGCCAACTGGGTGCCGCCGGCCTGCTCTGGCTGGATTGCCGTTACAGCGTGGTACACCCCATCGCCGATGCAAAAAAAATGGAGAAGTGGAGTCGCCTGGCAGTTGAATCGGCCAAACAATGCGGACGATCGCGCGTACTGGCAATCGAAGTTCCGCGAACTCCCCGGCAGCTTCTGGAGAGCGCGGACGCTAGAACGATAATATGGACACAGGTTGATGCCAAACTAGACTTAGCGCAACGCCTGGCACTGTGGCAGTCAGAACGAGCCGCAACGCCCATGGATCCCGCATACTCCCGGATAACGGTGATGATCGGCCCGGAAGGTGGATGGAGCGTGGAGGAGCAGGAACTCCTGGGCCGGCATACAGCACCGGTAAGTTTGGGAAATAACATCCTGCGCATTGAAACCGCCGCCGCCGCCGCCGCCGCAATCACGCAGTCAGTCTTGGGCAAAGTGGAAAATCAGAGGGGCTGAAATGTTCAGGGCGGCGCATGGGGAATATCATAAAGGCGGCCGCCGGGAGTAAAGCGTAGCGTTACTACTCTACCGACGCTCAGATAATACTCCATAATCTGGTCATTACCAAAATCCAGATCAATGTATCGCGCTCCAGAATGGTGCGGCACTTTCCCGCCAACAATTTTCAAATAGGCCATCGCCGTGATAAAAACACGGTGCGAAAAAAACGACACATCATCGTTGTCCGGCTCGCTATTGATGGAATGGTCAGGCCTCTGTTTTCTGTCAGTTACGGGCGCTGGAATCCGCGTGTCCACATCATCTATGTTCTGCGACGATGTGGTTTTCCACCCAAAGTGCGGGTAGCGCAATTTAACCACTCGGGCCTGCACGACCACCAGCTTCGCGGGGGCTGCGGCTGGTCCATCAAGTACCCGCACGCGTTGACTGTAAGACTCGCGTACCGCAGGCCAATATGAGCATCCGGCCATGGTTCCCGCCGCTCCGGTTGCAAGCACGCATCCCGCCAAAACAGCCAGCCGACGAAACGCCAACTGATGGGACGGGCCACAAGTCATGTTATTGCTCCCAAGTTTATTTACCAGGCATTATACGACCGCCCGGCGATCCATATTGAATTCTCTGCACGTACTGGCGATTAGGGTATTATACTTCGGGTATGGAAAAGCTTCTTGTCATTGTTGGTTGCACGGCTGCCGGAAAATCGGAGCTTGCTGAAGCGATTGCGACGCGTTGGCATCATTCCGATGCGCGCCCCGCCACGATTATGGCCGTCGATTCCATGCAGGTTTATCGGGGCATGGATATTGGCACCGCCAAACCCTCACGCAAAGCTCAATCAACCATACCCCATACCATGATTGATGTGGCTGATCCATGGGAGTCTTTTTCCGCGGCCCGATTTGCGGCGATGGCTGAACCCATTATGCAGCAGCACCGCACGGAGAATCGCCCGCTGATCCTGGTGGCCGGCACCGTGCTTTACTTGCGCGCGATTTTGGAAGGGCTTTTTGAAGGCCCGGCGGCCAATATGGAAATTCGACAGACCCTGGCGGCAGAGGCGGAAAAGTCCGGTTCCGCTGAACTCCATCGGCAATTGACACAGGTGGATCCGGTGGCTGCGCAACGGATTCACCGCAATGATTTGCGACGCATTATCCGTGCCTTGGAAGTTTTTCAAATAACCGGCGTGGGTATCAGCACGCTGCAGACGCAATGGCAGGCCGGTCGCCCGCAACTGAATTATCGTATCATCGGTGTGGCGCGGGAAAAAACCGACTTGAATCGGCGCATTAATCAGCGCGTGGGCCTGATGCTGGAGCAGGGATTATTACAGGAAGTTCGCAGGTTGTTGGAGCACCCCAAAGGCTTATCCATGCAGGCCCGTGAAGCGGTGGGCTATAAGCAGATGATTGCATATCTCAACGGAGCACTACCACTGGATGAGGCTGTGGAACAAATTAAAATTCAGACCCGGCACCTGGCCAAGTTGCAGCGCACCTGGCTGAAGCGCTTTGACGGCGTGAGTTGGTTGACCGCCTTGCCACAACAACCGGCGGCGGAATTGGCCGGACAAGTGCTGGAAAAACTCGTGGAACCTGAAGTTTCGGCGTAATTTTATTTTTTGGAGTGCCTATGAAAGTTCTGGCTTTGGATGTTGGCTCATCCTCCATTAAGGCGGCCTTATGTAAAAACGGTACCATGAAACACCTCGAGAAGGTGGAGGTGCCTGGCCTTTTCCATGGTGCGGAAGTGGAAATCCCTGCGGCAAAACTTCTAAAAAGCCTCCGTAAGGCGATAAACCGCATAACCGATTCCCATCACCAGATTGACGCCATCACGTTGGACAGCTTCTGTCCCGGCGTTGTCGCAACGGATAAAAGCAACGCGATATTATTTGGCTGTGTGACGCACCAGGATCGGCGCAGCGTTAAAGAGTCCGCGGAAATTGAACAGCGAATCGGCAAGGACCGTCATTTGCAGCTTACCGGCAACCGTCCTTTTCCCGGCGGTATCGGCAGCACAACCTTGCTATGGTTCAAGCACCACGAGCCGGACCTGTTCAAAAGAATCGCCCATATCGGTCAACCGACTTCGCTGCTGATCCATCACCTCACGGGACAATGGGTTATTGACCCATCCCAAGCAGCGTTTTTGGGGTTGTATGATTCCATTAAGCTTTCTGGATGGATTCCGGAATTATGTCAACTTCTCGGTCTGAAGGAATCGCAACTGCCGCAAATACTTTTTGCCGATCAGATCGCCGGTAAAGTTACCCGCAGCGCCGCCGATCAACTTGGATTGCCGGAAGGTTGCCCGGTATTTGCATCACTTGTTGATACCAGCGCCGCCATGCTGGCTACAGATTGCCGCCCCGGCCGATTGGTTCATAGCGCGGGTTCAACGGATGTGTTGGCGTTATGTCTGGAAAAGCCTTCACCAGCGGATGATCTGCTGACTCGCCCGCTGGGCACGGGTCACAAATTACCCAAGCGATGGCTGGCGGTAAGTACGATCGCGGCCGGCGGGTCTACCATGCACTGGCTAAAAGATAATTTATTTGCCGACTACTCTTCCAAAAAGTTTCACAAACTGACACAACAATTGGGAAAAATGCTGCGCGACAAGAAGCCCCATGTGCCGGCGAATACTGACGTTATTTTTTCGCCCTATCTGGCGGGCGATCGCACCGCCACCGAAGCTCGCACCGCCTCCTTTGAACATCTGACCCTTGCAACCAAGCGCGAAGATATGCTGGAAGCCGCCATCCGTTCTCTGGCCCAGGCGAGCCGTCATAGATTTGAAAGACTCTCCAAGATTCATCCCATCTGTGCGGAGATTTTTACCATGGGCGGGCAAACTGACTTGGCCGACATCATGCACGCCCACTGGCCGGGCAAACACACCTTTACCCCGCTGGAATTTGAAGCCATGAGCGGGTTAAATCGCCTAGGAGCCTGTCCGAGTAATGGCCGGGATTGCGATTACTCGGACAGGGCACTAGCCGTGGATGCCCGGCCATCTCACAACTGACCATCCAAGCGATTTGTTAGAATCCGCTGCTGATCGACGGCTCTACGGCGCGATTGTCCTTTGCCAAGTATCTGGCTTGTCGCTCAATTTCTTTTCTTGACATACGAGCACTCATGTTGCGGCGTCATAGGTTAAAGTCCACGGTACGGCGATTATTCCTGCCATAAAAGTCCCGACGATTTTACACACCGCAGCCCAAAACAACATCCGCCAGCTCTATAATTTTTTCAATTTCGTGATCCGGGCGTACGCGG
This sequence comes from Phycisphaerales bacterium, assembly GCA_027313145.1. Taxonomy (GTDB): domain Bacteria; phylum Planctomycetota; class Phycisphaerae; order WQYP01; family WQYP01; genus JAMDCX01. The sequence goes on from DAHVEJ010000071.1 coordinate 13,410, forward strand.
CGTTTGCGTGTGGTTCTCGTGCGTAGCGCGGGCTTCCAGACGGTGGTCATGCCCGCGCGGCGTGCGCCTTGAATATCGGCACCAAGAGTGTCGCCGACAAATACCGCCTGTTCGGGACTGATTCCCAGTTGCTCCAGCGCTACGCGAAAAATCACGGGATGAGGTTTGCGATAAATAGTGTTGGAGGAATAGATTCGGATGGGGAAAAATTCCAGAAGTTTTTCACGCTCCAGATGTCGGTCCAGACAATAATCGGGGGCACAGGTATTGGACACGATCGCCAGTTTAAGGCCCTGCCGTTGAAACTCCCGCAGCATGGCGTGGGTGCCGGGTTCAACAGTCGCCCGGCGCACCACCGGCTTATACCAGCGCCATACCAGAGCCGAAATCTCATCTTGCGACAATGAAATATTAAGCTTACTTAGCACCTGACAGATCACGTCATTGACGTTGAAGTCCCGGCGACGAATATTTGACCAGATATATTTTCGGCGAAACGCGCGAAAGTGAATCCGCGTATAAATTTCAAATTCCGGCAGTGCCGCATCCAAGCCATGCAGGTGGCGATACGTATCTTTAGCCCCTAACAAAAATAAGGTTCGATGATCCAGGTGATCAAACTGCAGCAGCGTATCCGCCAGATCAAATAATATCGCCTTAAACATCTTTGACCTTCCACACAACCGACCGGCTCAGTATAACCGAAAATAATGTCTTGCGGACAGGCATATATCTCTTATTACGGATATACCTATAAGCGAAATTAACCTTTCCCGTCCCCAAAATACAAAAAAGCCACATTTTTTTGTTTCTTTACCGTTCAAACCGCGATAACATATTAGTGTAATGTTACAGGTGCGTGCTGCATGATCTGGACAGACCCAAAAATCGAAGAGCTTGCCAAGCAAATGGCCTTTACGCCAATTGCCAAGCGGCACGAACAATTACGCGCAGCCTTGGAGTTAATCGGGCAGATCGACGCCGCTGAAGATTACCCATGGGAATTCGTTCTATATCGTCTGACGGCTTATCGCGCCAAAGAATCCGCCGATCATCTTATTTCCGGCAGAGCCTTATTGGCTGACATTGCCTCTTTGGTGGAAAGTGTTTCCGATTCGCTCAATATCCCCGTTACCGAAGCAGGCGACGACGTTCTTTCTCTCGAACAGATCACACAAAGATTTCAGGTCTCCACCAAGACGATCCAGCGATGGCGACGCCGCGGCTTGGCCGCTATGCGGTTTGTGTATCCCGATGGAATCAAACGCTTAGGCTTTTTGTCTTCCGATGTGACACGTTTCTCCACACAGTTTGCGGTTCGGGTGGAAAAATCCGCCCGATTCCGCCAACTCACAGAAGAAGAAAAGGCGGACATTATTCGCCGCGCCCGGCGCTTGGCGGTGCATTGCCAATGCTGCTTGAAACTTATTTCCCGGCGCATCGCCCGGCACACCAAACGCAGCCCGGAAACCATACGCTACGTCATACGCCGGTGGGATGCCGAACATCCTGACCAGGCCGTGTTTCCGGACACCTCCGGCCCGCTGACCGATCAGGACAAACGCATTATTGTGGATTGCTTTGATCGCGGTATATCCGTGGACTGCTTGGCGAAACGTTATTGTCGCACGACCTCAAGTATTTATCGGGTAGTCAGCCAGAACAAAGCCCAACAAATTAAAAAACTTCTCATCCGCTTTGTGACCAATCCCCTGTTCGATCACCCGGATGCGGATCAGATCATCCTTAAAGATCTGCCTGAAAAGGCCCGCCATGAACCAATGCTACCCTTGGCCGGCGTAGAGGCCAAAGAACAAATTGTGCTACGGCAGCCCAATGATATTCCCGCCTATCTCTCGGATGTATTCCGCCAGCCTATGCTGGGCCAGGCGGTGATGACTGATGCCTTTAGAAGGATGAATTATCTCAAAGCAAAGGCCGCTCGGCTGCAAGCCCGCATTGATGTAAACGCCGCCCGCACAGCCGATATTGAGGAAATTGAATCGCTACTGGCAACCGCGAGTGCCATACGCAATCAAATCTTGCAAGCGCATTTGCGCGTGGTGGTGCATGTGGCCCGAAAGCATCAGCACACGCAACATGATCTCTTTGAATTAATTTCCGATGGCAATCTATGGATGATGCGTGCCGTCGACACCTTTGATTTTTCCCGCGGCGTAAAATTCAGCACCTACCTGACGTATGTGCTGATGAAAAACTTTGCCCGCAGAATTGGTGATAACACCACGCGCGTTGATCAGCGGCTGGTCACAACCCAAACTGATTTGCTCGACGAACTTGGCGAATCCCAGGAGCAAAGCATCCCGGACGCGGTGGACATGCTGTTGATGCAGGGCCGACTTATAGATGCCATGGCTAAACTCCCCCGCCGGGAACGTGATCTTTTGGCGGCCCATTACGGCTTGGAAGCCGGCGAAGGTCCCACGAGTCTATCGCAAATTGCGCAGCGCATGGGCATTACCAAGGCCCGTGTGCGGCAATTGGAAGTCCGGGCACTGGGCCGATTGCGCCTGATGCTGGAAGAACAGATAGATCGCCAGGCAGCGGATGTCATAGGCCCAAGCGAGCAGTATCAATCCACCGAATCGGAGGATGCTGAGACAAATGGTGTGTCGGCGGCATCCGCATCCGCGAGGTAATTGCTCACCCACCCATGCGACGGCGAATATTGGCCCGGTGGCGCTCGCCGGGAGCCGACCGAGACGGGGCAACGATGAGTGTTATCAAACCATATGCCGCTGCGAACGTATCGCTGCCGCATTGAGCTACGGGATGTAAATTTGTGGATTAATATCCGCGCGGTCGCCATGACAATTGTAAACACCCGCTCGTGACGGGGCCGAGTCAGTCGTCACCCGGTTTTTTGCAGGGCTTTATCAATCCTCGCCAAGGTGGTACTGCGCCCCAGCAGACACATTGTTTCCAGTAGTGGCGGAGAAACCGAACCGCCGCAGACAGCCACGCGCAGCGTCTGGGGGGCGGAGCCGCGTTTTTCACCCAGTTCAATAATTTTTTCAATTACTGGAGCCAACTGGTCCTTCGACCAATCTGTGATGGAATCCAGCATATCGCGAATCTGTTGCAAGAGCACACGGCCATTACCCGATTCAACATGCTTTTTAAATGCCGCGGCGTCCATCTCCGGTTCTTCAAAAAAGAAACGGGAATTCTCAGCCATCTCCGCCAAGGTGCCGGTGCGTTCCTGGTACATCGCCAGGAGGTCGCGCTGTTGCGATTCTGTGGCGTGCTTGATCGGGTAATTAGTGACCGCATTAAACGCGGCAAGATCATGCAGCAGGTCGTCAATGCTTCGCTTGCGGATATATTCACCGTTCATCCACAGCAGTTTTTTTCGGTCGAAGCGGCCGCTGGTTTTACCAATGGTCTCCAGGGAAAACAGTTGCAGCATTTCCTCACGTGAAAGAATTTCCCGATTTTCCCCCGGGGACCAGCCGATCAGGGCGATAAAATTCAACAACGCATCTGACAGATATCCGCTGCGCCGGAAATCCTGCACATCAATTTCCGGCAAGTGCACGGCTAACGCGGCACCGATGGCCGCCGCAAGGCGGGAGTCATCAGTTTTTTTATCCAGAAATTCCTTGAGCTGATCTGCCGGGATGCCGGATTTTTCAACCAGTGTCTCCAACGTATGGCCCTGCTTAATCCATGCCGCCGCCGCGGCCCGCGCGGCTTTGGTTTTATCCCGTTTGGACATTTTGGTGTTGTCCATATTAAACACCAGCGGCATGTGGGCATGGGCCGGCGGCTGCCATCCCAGCGCTTGGTATAAGCCCAGATGTTTGGGCGTATTCATCAGATGTTCCTGAGCACGAAGCACATGGGTGATGCCCATATCATGGTCATCCACGACCACCGCAAAGTGATAGGTAGGAAACCCGTCGGATTTACGTATGATGATATCATCATGTTCCTCACCGCCGACGGAAATGTCGCCCAGAATTAAATCATGAAATGTGATGGTTTCAAAGGGCATTTCAAACCGCAGCACGGTTGGCCCGCTGCCGCGCTCGGCCCGTCCCGGCATGTTGCGGCGATAGCGAAAAGGCCGCTTCATTTTTTCCGCCACCATGCGCATAGCCGCGAGTTGCTGCGGTGTTTCGTACGCTTCATACGCGCGTCTGTCCTTTACCAGCTTGTCCAGATGCGCGTTATAAAGATCCAGCCGCATGGATTGAAAATATTCATTTTTCACGCCGCCGGGTTGCGGGCCGCAATCCCAGTTAAGGCCCAGCCATTGAAGGTCGGAGAGAATTCCGGCGGCTGATTCCGCGGTAGACCGCACCTGGTCCGTATCTTCAATGCGCAGCACAAACTGCCCGCCATGCTTGCGGGCATACAACCAGTTAAACAGAGCGGTTCTGGCTCCGCCAACGTGTAAAAATCCAGTCGGTGACGGGGCGAATCGGGTTTTGATCATATTAGAATCCATATTCCTTCCAGCGCTGCGTGACAGTTTTAACGGTTACCGCATCCATTTCAATTTCGTCCGGCCAATCCCGAACGGTTCCCTCACCGGGCCATTTGCGTGTGGCATCTATGCCCAGTTTGCTTCCCGCGCCCATGGCCGGCGCGGCATGATCCAGAATATCCAGTGGTCCCTCGGCAATAAATGTATCGCGCCGCGGATCGACATTAGCTGCTACGTGAAACAGCACGTCATCCTGATTATGCACATCGACATGTTCATCCACGACAACAACCATCTTGGTCCACGCCATCTGCCCGGCACCCCAAATGGCGTGAATCACCTTGCGGGCATGATACGCATATTCCTTGCGGATTTTTATAAACGCGCAATTATGAAACGCTCCAAACATCGGCAGATCATAATCAATCACATCCGGCACAATAAGTTTCAGCAACGGCAGAAATATGCGCTCTGTGGCCTTGCCCAGAGAATAATCTTCCTGGGGCTGCTTGCCGACAATAGTGGTGGGGTAAATCGGATTCCGCCGATGCGTTATAGCCGTAATATTGAATACCGGATATTGATCAGCCAGAGAATAAAAGCCGGTTAGATCGCCAAACGGTCCTTCAAGAACCGTCTGATTCGGATCGACATAACCTTCAATGACAAATTCACAATTGGCGGGCACTTCCAGCGGAATAGTTTTACAGGGTACCAGGTCCAATCCGCGGCCCAGCAGAAATCCGGCAAAAATATGCTCATCAATCCCCGGCGGCAACGGGGCCGTAGCGGCATAAGGTAAAACACTTTCTCCGCCGAGCGTAATGGCCAGCGGGCAGGGCTTTCCCAGTTTGGCCCACGCCCTGAAATGCCGTGCGCCGTCATGGTGTGTATGCCAGTGCATGGCGGTCAATTTCTTATCGAAAATCTGCACGCGGTACATCCCAAGATTCCGCGCCCCGGTTTCCGGATGCCGTGTAACCACCTGGCCCAGGGTAATATATTTTCCGCCATCTTTGGGCCAGCATTGAATCACGGGCAGGCGAGTAATATCGGCATCATCGGTATGAACCACTTCCTGGCACAATCCCGGCCCCGCACGAACTTTGGGGCCATAACCCGCCAGTTTCAGCAGATCCAGCCCCTTTTTCATCTTATCCATCAACCGCGCCGGCAACTGCGGCTGCGTTAAATCCGCAATTCGCTGGGCTAACGCATCAAGACTCTCACATCCCAGGGCGGCATGAATGCGGCGATAAGACCCGAACGTGTTAATCGCCAGAGGATAATCCGAACCTTTCACATGTTCAAACAGTAACGCCTGATTCACCGCTGGAGTGCCATGGCGGGGGGCTTTTGCCGCAAACGGCGCATCGCCTGCCGGATAGTGCCCGTCCCGTGTGGGCGCTTTGCTCACCCGGTCGGCAATTTCCGCCACCTCCAGCACGGGATCAACAGGGGCGGAAATTTTCCGCAGTTCTCCCATCTTGTCCAGTTCAGCCAGAAAATCTCGCAGGGTTTCGTAGGGCATTATCCACCAAATCAACAAACCACGAAGTAATCATAGTAGTCCAATTTCATCCCCTTGAAAAGAATCGGGATGGCGGCCCGGGTTTGTCACAGGGTCTTTTAGTTTTCGCCTCTGGCGTAAAATTGCTTGACAGGTGATGATAGGAGCGTCCAGCCAAGGAAGGCTG
>DAHVEJ010000072.1 GCA_027313145.1 Phycisphaerales bacterium
GCAGCAGCCTTATTGACGGTTATGGCTATGAAGAGGCCAGTTTGACCAACAACGGCATAATTTCCGCCGATGCCGGCGGCCAGACCTTGTTTGTGGAAGGAGATATCACCAACGCGGGAATTATGGAAGCAACCAACGGCGCGACGCTGGATTTGACCGCCGCTAGCTTTAGCAACCTTGTGTCTGGTGTATTGACAATGGGAACCTACCAGGTCAATGCGAACAGCACCATGGACCTCAACGGCTCAATTTTCACCAATTCGGCAACAATCATCTTGAATGGCGGCAAAACCACATTTGCGGCCTTGTCGCCGATCACCAGCAATACGAGCAATTTCCAGCTTCTTAACGGGGCCTCATTTGCCAGCATCGGTAATTTCTCCAACAGCGGAAATATATATATTAACGGCGGGAGCACTCTGCAAATCAATGGGGCTCTGACGAATTCCGCATCGGGCACGATTACTCTGGATCCCAGCATCCTGCACGTAGCTGGCAACTTCAGCACCAATGGAACTTTAAACATAGGATTAGACGGAGCCGTTCCCGGACAATATGATCAGATCAACATAAACGGCCAGGCTAATCTTGGTGGTATGCTGCAAATCAGCCTGATGAACAATTTCGCTTTGCAGAAAGGGGATACATTCAATATCCTTATTGCGCAGACCGGCGTGACCGGCAGTTTCATTGATTCAACGATCACATCGGGATCGGATGTGTTTTCCGTGAACTACTTGCCAAACGAGGTAACACTTACCACAGTCTCCACGCCTGATCCGCGATCGATACTCACACTGGCGGCAGGCATTGGCGGAGCGCTTTTACTTGGCCGCGTTCGCCGGCGGTTGAAGGTTTCCCATCTGTAGTTGACGGGTGGCAAGAGGTGGGTGTGCCTGATGTACGCCGCCTTCAAACGGATGTTCCAGTAAAATCCGCCGGTTTTCCCAGCGAAAATGCTCAATAAAATCAACGGGTTTTTCGTCTTTCAGGCGGTTTCCACCCGTTGCCGGAGAACCGGCTGGGTGGGGCCGCGATTATGATCTCATGGCGGATCAAATTACAGCGGTTCAGGATCGATGCGGATATTTTTTTCGCCGGCCGCCTTTTTTTCCTGATATTTTTTCAGCCAGGTCTGAAAGCTCTTGCCCGCCGCCGGGTCTTTACCTGTGAAATGAATGGAGACGATATCGTCGTAGCGAATCGTTACGCGGTCGGTGGAATCTTTGATGATCATCCGAAGAATCCACTGGGCGGTATCCGATGATTCCGCCTGCCGATCAAAGATATAGCCTTCAACCGAGTCGCCCTTGCGGTTTACAATCGTCACATCCCCGCGGTAGCTGAACGCTTTTTCCACGACATCCCGAACCATCGGCAGGGAATCAAGCCGGGGATTGTACCCCTCAAGATTTTCATGTTCCGTCACCACAGGGCCATCCGCGGGGCTATCGGCCAGGGATGGCGATTTGGAAATATGTTCTTGTGTTGTCATATAAAATTTTCAATCCATCATAAGCTATAAGCGGCGGTCTTCAATTAAACCTTGACCTCGTCATTGGCCCGTTGCGTCGATCGCGCTTCGTGATGTTCGGTGGATGCCGTTTTACCGGCGCTGACGCTTAAGGGAACAAAATGATGACGCGTGTTTTCCACCGGTTGCCGCAATGCGTCAAGGGCCTCACGGTTCACATAACTGCCCCCGAACAAGGTTGCCCGAGCCGTGGCCAGCAGGCCCCGCAAAGATCCAAAGGTGTCATTGACCGCACTGGCCTCATACCCGCTGTGAACCATGCAGTTGGCGCAGCGCGGATTACCCGATTCCGCCCCGTAATGGTCCCAACTGGTGGTCTCCAGCAACTCGCTGAATGTGTCGGCATAGCCGTCCTGCAGCAGGTAACACGGTTTTTGCCAACCAAAGACGTTGTACGTGGGCATTCCCCAGGGCGTGCAGGCATACGACCGCTTCCCCATAAGAAATTCCAAAAATAACGGGCTTTGGTTAAATCGCCACTTTTTATCCCGATTGCTTAGAATCGTGCTGAAAAGCCGCCGGGTCTTTGCCCGCCCCAGAAAGTGCTGCTGATCCGGTGCTTTGTCGTAGCTGTAACCGGGTGAAAGCATCATACCTTCCACCCCCAGTTGCATCATTTCGTCAAAAAAGCTCCGCACACTCGCCGGATCGGCTCCATCAAACAACGTGGTATTGGTGGTGACCCGGAAGCCGCGCTTCACCGCTTCCTTAATGCCTTCAACGGCAATGTCATAACCGCCTTCCCGACACACTGAAAAATCATGGTGTTCCTTCTGGCCATCCAGATGCACGCTGAATGTCAAATATTTCGATGGTTTGAACAGATCAATTTTCTGCTTTAGCAGCAAGGCATTGGTGCACAGATAGATATATTTCTTACGGGCGATTAACCCCTCCACAATTTCTTTAATTTGCGGATGCAGCAACGGCTCACCGCCAGGGATGCTGACCATCGGAGCACCGCATTGCTCAACGGCGTCAAAACATTGCTCCGGCGTGAGTTGCGACTTAAGAATGTGCGCCGGATACTGAATTTTTCCACACCCCGCGCAGGCCAGATTGCAACGGAACAGCGGTTCAAGCATTAAAACCAAAGGATATCGCTTGCGACCTTTTAATCGCTGCGACAAAACATACGTGGCAACAGTCCACATTTGTGAAATTGGGACGCCCATGAGTTCCTTTCCGGCCCGCATTTTTATTGGCCAAGAGTGTAAAAATATAGCCGCACACCGGAATACCACCCGAGCGGCTGTTCCGGCAGTCATTATTCACAGGCTCGCACGTCATAAACCTACAGCCTTGCCGCCACGAAATCATACCCGCCCGCAACATCCCCGCCAAGCGCTATGCCGCCCCCTGCGACACCACTTTTTCACTTATGCGGATCACTGTTGCCATTTTGGCGGTGCATTCTCAGACCAATCACCAACATTACACGCTTTTCCCTTGTTGGCCTGATCTGCCCCTGCTGCAATATCTGCCAGGTGTGTCCCGATCGCCCACTACGTTGTAAATTCGAAGGCCTGCGGACGGAGCCGCCGGCAATACCCTGGCCGCGGCTACAGCTTACTGCGTCGCGTGAAATACAGGAATGGCGTTCCTTTTCAATGGGGCCACGGCGGCTGCGAAAAATCACAGCCGCCGTGGAAAATGCCCTTGCGAGCATAGAGTAACCGCCCAAGATAATGCTTCAATGGGGCCGCTTCGGCGTGCCGAAACGGAACATGGGCGGCATTAGATTTCGCCATCGGCAAACATAATATTGCCGGGATTGACATCCAGCATATATATTTCAGCCTGCTCACTGAGCATCGCCAAAATATTTTGCACCTCCTTCCAGCGCGTGCCGAACTGTTCCTGCTTGTCGTTGTGCCAATATTCCATCGCCTCCGGCGAAAATTCCGGCGGCCAATCCAGATAGGCTCCGGCAAAATCCAACAAGAATGGCGGGGTGACAATGGTCATTTCGATGACCCACAGCCCGTCATCACAACCAATGTATTGCGGAACATGGTGGCCGCAAATCTCGGATATATCTCGTTCACGCAGCCGGTTGTAACAATCACACTCGCGGCGGTATGATGGATATGCCTTATGTGCCTTAGCCGCCGTCATCGCACTGGTTAGGTGTACGCTGCCGTGAATTCCACGGCCCAGTTGTGCGGTGATATGCAAGCCTCGCTGGCTGGCAAAAACACCGGCGCGTGCGTCTGGACCTTGCGGAGATAAAGTCATGATTCAAGCCTCAACTCCAGATTCCTTCTCCGCCAAAGTGCGCATTGACCTGCACGTTGCAAACCAATGTCTGCCAGTCGCGCAGGCTGGCGGTGGACAATTGATTTTTGATGCCCCCGTTAAGCTATCCGAATCCGACCGAACTGGTGAGGTTATTGTAACCATTGATGAAAAACCTCAACGCTGGCGAGTAAAACTTCACCCCGGCCCGCAGCCGTCCCGCATCCTGTCCGCGGAATTTGAGCCAATGAATTAACTTGGCTCATAAAAGAATGATAGCACCTAAAGCGCATAATTCAAATGTTTATTATATTTGGAGGTTTTAGGAACCTTTTTTTAGTTTGACATGTACCACATAAAAGCGCTACACTTAATTGTGCAAAGCAAAAAGGTGTGGCATTGCAACGTTACATGGCCGGAAAAAAAGTGTGCCGACAATGAATAACCTCCGCTCCACGGAACCCCCTTTGCCAAGGCGCGCCATGCAGCGCATAATGCCGACACCGAGGCAAAGAAAATAAAATCAGGATCAACCGATGACGGATTTCGGGAAGATGTTTGAAATGGTAAAAGGAGAATTGTAATGCCTGAAAAACTAACGCTGGAAATTCTTAGTGGAGCGGTGGCAAATGCGGCCGCGTTTCGGTGCCGCCGCACGCTCCAGCCCGCGGGCGGAGCGGGAACGAAGGTTTTCCCGCCCACGTACGCGGGGGCCGTGTACGCGCGGGAAAGACGCCGACTGCCGGGGCGTGTCGAACCCGTCGAATGCGTTGTCATCGATAGTGTGCAAAGCCAAGCGAATCGAATGGAGGAGGCGCTTCAGGACGCAGTTGACAACGAGAGGATCAAAATACCAATCGTCGAAGTTGATTTTAAAACATTTAATTCAAATTTGATTGAGCCGATCAGGAGACTCACGAGTCTTCAGGTTCCGCATCGCATTTCCGATGCCATCCTGCGCGACACCACTTGCGGTGACAAGAAGTTCCGCGAATCCGAATGGGGCAAGCGGCTCGACGCAGCCGGTAGCGCTAACGCGACGCCCATTTATCAGATTTGCCCGACCGCACTAATTTTTGGGATGTGGGATAGCACCGGGCCGAAAGGCGGCTTGGGAATGAAAATTGAACGGGCAATCGTCTCCGAGGTAGTGGGGATAGGCGTGGAGTACGCGGAAAAAAATCGCGGAGTACGTCGTGATCCGCTGGAAATTCGGTCTGGAGTGCCGCTGGAAGGGGGATCGGCCGACTGGCAAGTCGCCGCCAGCGTCAAGGCCAAAGGGCAATCTAAACCGTCGGAGATAAACCACGGAAGCGTTCCTTTTGACAGCGACAATGCAGGTGTGACATTCGAATACTGCGAGCAGCATACAACGCTCTCCATAATAGCTTTGCGGCGGCTTCGATTTCCAATTTCTGGAGAAGAAAAACGCTCGACGGACGGTGCCGCACAGGTGGTCCTCGCCGCAATGGCTCTGTTCGCCGCTGCATCAGCAGCCGAGAAGGGGCTTGACTTGAGATCACGATGCTTGCTGTGGCCGGAAGGGCCGATGGTTTGGGAACTGCTAGAAACGCCGGGCGTCGAGCCGCGTAAATTCACTGTTACGGGCGACTCGGCCGCTGCCATACTTTCAGACGCCGTCAAAGCCGCCACCAACGCCGGTATTACTTGGCACGACGAACCGCTTGTGCTCACCCCGCTCCCACAGCTCGTTGAACTAGTCCGGCAGAGCCAGATGATGACCGCCGCCGGCGGCGACGATGGAGAGGATTGACCATGCTTCGCCTGGGAATCGAATTCCTGACCGGCTACTACGTCGCAACACATCCAGCCGCACGCGGCAAGCCGGAATGGCCGCCACATCCGGCAAGGGTGTTCATGGCGATGGCCGCTGCACATTTTGAAACGGGCGAGGATCCAGCGGAGGCAACGGCGCTGAAGTTTATTGAGAAGATCGATAATCCGTCGGTGATTTTGGCATCGCCCGCGCAGCCACGTTCCGTGGTCACCCACTACGTGCCGGTAAACGACAATCTTGATCCCGGAGGAGCGCCGTTGCCAATCCTGCGATCCCGCCAACCGCGTGATTTTCCGCGCGTCCGCCCGGATGACCCGGTGGTCTATTACTGCTGGGCCGATGCCGATGCGGATGCGGGGACGGCACAGGCGCTGCAAGGCGTCTGCGGCAAGGTCACACGCATCGGCCACTCTTCATCATTGGTGCGGATGTGGCTCGCCGAAAACCCTGTGATTTCCGAAATGCACGGCCACTGGATTCCCGACGATCTCAAGCCGCAGGAGCAACTCCGTGCGGTCACGCCCGGCAGCTTGGATGAATTGCGTCGGCTATACAGGTCCGATGATATGGCCGAGTTTGACCGTTTAGATGCGCTGATCGCAACTGCGAAGGGTAAGGCAAAAAAGGAGGCAAAACACGAACTTGCAACCCGATTCGGGGGGACGCGGCCACAGCCCGTCCGTCCCGATTTTCAGATTACAACCGGCTACCGCATTGCGCGGCCATCTGCCGAGCTGCCTCCGCACAGCGTGTGGAGCGATGAGTTATTGATATTCGGCCTCCGACCGGTGGAGAACGCCCACCCGAGATTGGACATTCTTAGTTCGGCGACCTTGGTCGGTGGCCTGCGCAAAGCCATGTTAAAGACTGCCGAGCCGTTTGGACCAATCCCCGAATTTATCAGCGGCCATAAACCAGATTCCACTGCCACACCCAGTGATCGACCGCACTGTGGTATTCTTCCACTGCCCTTTGTTGGCCGAGAACACGCAGACGGGCATATTCTTGGTGTCGCCCTGGCATTGCCCGGGAATGTCGCCGCCAAAGACCGGCTCTTGCTTTCCCGTATAATGGCAGGGATCTCAGAGAACGGGCTGGTGCTGGGGCGCATTGGAAAATGGAAGTTGGTACCGGAACGGGAGTATCCGGCATTACACAACATCCGTGCTTCTACTTGGACCGGCGGCCATGAAGGCAGTCGAACTTGGTCCTCAGTTACCCCGGTTTCCTTCGATGAACACCCGAAAGCCAAAGATGTGGACGACTACGAGAATGAAATCAGAGAAATGTTAAAAAAAGCGTGCACGCGCATCGGTCTTCCGGAGCCAGAGCATGTCGATATTTCCCACGTGAGTTTTATTAAATACGGCGTGCCTACGGCATATCAGTTTGCACGGCTGGCGCGAAAGGATGGCAGCCTGCGCCGCCAATTGCACGCACGGATCCTATTTTCCACGCCCGTAGTTGGACCGGTATTATTGGGGGCTGGGCGTTACCGCGGATACGGGCTGTTCAAGCCACTGTTGGCGGGAGAAAACAATGGCTGATCTGTTGCCCGCTGATTTTACGGAATTCTTTAGAGGGGTTCATGAACACGAGCCATTTCCATGGCAGCGCATGTTGTTGGAAAGGATCGCAGCCGGCGCTGATTGGCCGCAAGTGATTGATTTGCCCACCGCCAGCGGCAAAACAGCCTGCATTGACATTGCGGTCTTTGCCTTGGCGCTTCAGGCTGAAGTTTTCCCACCCCAGCGAACCGCGCGACGGAGAATATTTTTCGTGGTGGATCGACGCATTGTGGTCGATGAGGCATTTGAACGGGCAGCGCGGCTTGCCGCGAAGCTCGACGCGGCTAAAAGCGGTATTCTCAAAGCCGTTGCCGAGCGATTACGCAGCGTTTCCGATGGAACAACGCCGCTTGCCGTGGCAAGGCTACGCGGTGGAATTGCACGCACGCGCCAGCTCTGGTCGGAAAATCCCCTGCAGCCGGCGGTGATAACCTCCACCGTTGACCAGATTGGCTCGCGACTTTTATTCCGTTCCTACGGCGGGTCACCGCTGATCGCTCCGGTTCATGCGGCCATGGCGGCCTATGACAGCCTGATCATTTTGGATGAAGCGCACTGCGCCCAACCTTTCATGCAAACCGTCTCGAGTGTGCGGAATTACCTGGATAGAGATAAATGGTCGTATGGGAAAGTCACGGTGGCCCCACCGCTTAAGATTGTGGTTATGAGCGCCACAGCACCGTTGGCGGATGCGGCGGGTAAAGCCCTGGACAAGTTTCCGACCGCGCAAGAGCGATCTGCGGCGCTGGATGATCCGAAAATCATCGAGCGATTTACCGCCGTGAAATCGGCCCGGCTGGAATCAACCGAAAATGGTGGCATCTCCGCACTGATCAAAAGGGCGTCCGCACTGGCCCGTGAAGCAATCAGCAGCGGCTGCAAACGTATTGCGGTGATGGTAAACCGGGTTAGTTTAGCGAGTGAAATTGCGACAGCGATAAAGGACCTCCAGGGTCTGCCCCCTTGTGAAATCGTGCTTTTGACTGGTCGCATGCGTCCGATTGACCGCGACGAACTGGTGAATCAATTATCCAAATCCCTGCGGGCGGTCAAGCCGGTGGAGCCATCTCAGCCCATTGTTGTCGTCACCACCCAATGCCTCGAAGTTGGTGCCGATTTCAGCTTTGATTTTCTTGTCACGCAGTGTGCGAGCGTTGATGCACTGATTCAGCGGTTCGGTCGGCTCGATCGCCTGGGGCTGGTGGGCAAAACAAGTGCGGTTATCCTCGCCAACAAGCAAGACATTGCCGATACAGCAAACGATCCAATTTACGGAAAAGCAATCGCCGAAACCTGGAAGTGGCTCCTGGCGCAGGCCAAGGATTCGGCGGAACCCAGAACCGTAAACTTCGGTATCTCCGCCATTGGGGAAATGGTCCGCTCATTAAATCATGACACGCTCAATCTCATGCTGGCACCACACCCCGATGCGCCGATTCTTATGCCTTCGCACGTTGATATTCTCTGCCAGACCGCTCCCCACCCGGTTCCGGATATTGATGTTCCGGCCTATTTACATGGCGTTGGCCGCGGGCAACCGGAGGTGCGCGTGGCATTCCGCGTGGATATTGCCGACGCGGGTGGTAAACTGCGGGCGGATAACGAAGCGGTTGCCGCCTATTGCCAACTGTGCCCGGTGGGAAAGCAAGAATGTCTAAGTGTACCGATCTCCCGCCTGCGGGATTACCTATTGGGCGGGCGTGGGTCATCAGATGGCGACGAAGATGTCGAGGGTGCTGCGGTAGAAGATGAATCCCGGACGGCTCCTGATCCCGGAGCTGGAAAGCAATTTCTCAGATGCCGGGGCGGCGAATGGAAATTAATTAACGCCCCGGGTTCCCGTGACCTGATCCGGCCAAACGACCTAGTCGTTTTACCGATGTTGGCGAACGACGAAATTCCTGATGAACTTGGAACTCGCTTAAAAGAGGCCGCAGTTGATCGTGCCGAAGAGGCGGCGTGGGTCGCCCGGCCACGAGAAAATACCGGCGGAACCAGTGGAATATTTTTGCGGGTCAATAAAACAGTTCTCCAGCAGCGACCTCTGGTGGATGCCGCCCGACCTCTTTTGGAGTGGCTGGATAAAGTCGGTGTAGACAAGGAGGCGGATTCTCCGGATATTGAATCACTCAGGGCAGCATTGGCGGCGGTGCCCGATGGCGGAACCGAGGGCGAAGAATCAACGCTTAAAAGATTCGCCAAGGTCTGTAAGGCCGTCGAACTCGCGATAAGGCCAAAATATATAAGGCCCCACCCAATTGCGACAAGGTCGTGGATCATCGCCATTCCGGGGACAGCCATTGACGTGGACGATTTGGCGTCGGGTGAGGACGCAACCTCGGATTCAGGTTCGGCGGTATTACTCGCGAGCCACCTTAAGGATGTCGGGGCGGCTGCGCGAAAATTCGCGCATGGCCTGCCCGCCGCCCTGCAGGACGCATTGAAACGAGCCGGCCAGTGGCATGATCTCGGAAAACTTGATCCACGATTCCAGGAACTTCTGGGCAATATTGATACACAGCCCCTTGCAAAATCGGAAACTCGCTCCGCTAGGAAGCCGGACTTTCGGCACGAGATGATCTCGCTACAAATTGTCCAGAATTGCTTGGCGGACAAGTTCCCGGCGGACGCAGTTCTCCGCGAACTGCTGCTCCATGTCATTGCCGCACATCATGGCCACGCTCGGCCCTTCGCGCCAGCGCGGGAGGATGCCGCTCCGGAAGACATCCTTTCACCAGCCAATTTCGATCCGCCCGTGAAATTAACGACGGAATCCCGTGACAAACTGCCCAAGCCACACCACCTCGGCTCCGGAATTCCCGACCGATTCTGGCTCTTAACGCGACATTTTGGATGGTGGGGCCTGGCCTATTGTGAATCCGTGCTACGGCTCGCCGATTGGGAAGCCAGCGCCAACCCGACTGCGGCATCCATCGTTCCCGAAGAGGCACCGGAGGAGGTTGTTTCTTGACAAGCGAAGGAGATCATCAGAAGGCAGAGGTTATGCTAACCGGCCTGGCCGGCGGAAACATGTTGGCCTTCCTTGCGGCACTAGGCACTTTTCGAGTTTTGTCGCTCGCGCTACCGTCCGAGCAAATCCGCATGAGTTGGCGGTTGCGCGGTGGTGCGTGGCGGCCTGTCATACACGCCACAGCATCCCTCACAGATTCCACTATAGTCGAGACTTTGGAAAAACATTTGGAGCGGTTCCGTAGTGATCCGGGATCACACCCGGCGTTGCTATGGCACCACTGGATACCGCGCCCAACCTGGGAGCGCCTCGCGAATAAGCCGGGGCGAGCGGATTCGCACCTTTGGAGAAAGTGGCTGGTGACCGAGGAAACACGCTCGCGTGTATTTTCTTCTGCTCAAGAGCAGTGCGACTGCGAAACCCGTGACCGTTCAGATTGGCTCACAGCAATCGGAACGGAAATGGCACTTGCGGACGGCGAGGACACCGACTCGGCACTACGCGCCCCACGGGCCGACTACTTCGTTGGCAACTTGACGAGCATCATCAGCGCTGCCGAGAGTCACCATATCGGGCACGCCCTGTTTAAGCCGTGGACCTACGATGATCCAATGGATAACCTCTCGCTAAAATACGATGCCTCGGAGGATCGTCGCCACGCGCTGCAATGGGCCGCGCCTTCCGGCGATCCTGACCGTAGGAAACGTGGCAACGTGCTGGGGGCCAATCGGCTGGCAATCGAAGCATTCCCGCTATTCCCGTCGACGGTCGAAGCCTTGCACTTGGTAACTTCGGGGTTTACCGGTCGACACAGCATCCGGGAGTTCACATGGGGTCTGTGGAATGCGCCAATTTCACTCAACACTGTGCGCTCGATACTTTCGCTGCCGGGGCTGTTTGAAGCTTTGCCGGACACTGCCAAATTACAGGAGCTTGGCATCTCGACAATTTACCGATGTCGCCGCGAAACCATAGG
The DNA here is from genome assembly GCA_027313145.1 of Phycisphaerales bacterium. Lineage (GTDB taxonomy): Bacteria > Planctomycetota > Phycisphaerae > WQYP01 > WQYP01 > JAMDCX01. The sequence goes on from DAHVEJ010000072.1 coordinate 11,086, forward strand.
AAAAACAAGAATATTTACGCAGGCCTTTTCCAAATGATAGCGTCCCCGGCCCCATCATCATTGGTGCCGGGCGGCATTGTGGATTTGGCCTATTCGCAGCGATCGGCGCAAGCCTACAATAGGAAAAAAGGAGCGAACGCCCATGAAATCCAATCCTGACAAAATCGACGATGCCGTGCTGGCGCTGTTGCACCTGACGGCTTTCACCGATGGCAAGGGCGACCTTGCTGCCACGCGCGCCTGGAAAGGGCACGATTGGGATGCCCTCGACCGCCTGCACCAAAAAGGCTTGATCTCCGACCCGAAAAACAAGAATAAATCAGTCGTACTAACGCAGACCGGTAGCAAGCGAGCCGCAGAGCTTTTCCAGCAACTGTTCTGCGATTGACGCCCGCGGACGCCGGCCCGCCGGATTCTTCGGCATCTAATTCGATTCCCCCGTCGCCGGCCCCATTGCACTTGGCCACTCATCCCATTTCGGCATGGGATTATTTCTGCCCAACGACGCCGCACAACGACGCCGCACATTGCGGGCAATCTGGATCACGGCAATAATGCCCGCACCGCAGGCGGATGCGGCTAACCCGGGAATGTTTCCGACGGGCGGGTTTTATGATTGTTGCGTATCATTCCATTTTCTGCGCTTACGGGTTTTGGTTGCCCAACGATCCGCGCGGATCGTGGTCTGATTTTGTCGGCGCATGGGAATTGTTCATTGCCGCCGGGCCAGCCACGGCCTGCGGCGCTCGGCGCTCTGTCGCCGGCGCTGCCCACGACCGTACCGCCCGGGACGCCGGCAAGGCCGCACTTCTGCATCCGCCCATGCGTTTTAATTCTCGACAAATCCAATCCGTCGCCACTGGTTTTGCGGTCGCTTGTACCGAGGCTGATTTCCATATTCTGGCCTGCGCCATCATGCCGGATCATGTCCATGTTATAACGCGGCGGCATCCACGAGAGATTGAAATGATCGTCGGCCACCTCCGTAGTCGTGCCACCAAACAACTCGGGCACGACGCGATTCGCCCTGATCAGCCCATCTGGGCGAAAAAGGGCTGGAACCGTTATCTGGATCCACCCGATCTACCCCACGCAATTGCCTACGTTAATAACAATCCGCGCCGTGCCGGTATGCCACCGCAATCCTGGCCGTTCGTCGAATCCCCCGGTTAGCCGCATCCGCCCGCGGTGCGGGAATTTACCCGCGGTGCGGGAATTTACCGCGCGGTGCGCGGCGCACCATCGGCCGGACGTCATTATCCAATCTCAATCCCCCAAAACGTTTTATCGGCCCCGCCCGTCCCATAACCGCAAAATATTTGGATTTACCCCAACACATGTTCTATTCTTGATATAGATACGCATCATCGCACCGTATATCGCCCCCGGCTTCGCCGACTGATTTTAACACGCGCTGCCGTGGCAATACCTAATGCTGCATGGCCATTTATCACAGGGAGATTGAAATATGGACGAATACTTATGGCCCGCTCGCCACGTCGCGGAATACGCCTACTGCCCGCGCCTGTTTTATCTCATGGAAGTCGAAGGCGTTTATTATCCCAATGCTGATACCGAAAAAGGCAAAGCTGTCCATAAGCGCGTGGATAAACCCAGTGCCGCACACAATGGTAATGGCACGAAAACCGATGACGCGGATCCGGAATCCGATCCCCGCGCGCCGGGACCGCCTGATCCGGATAAACCAAAATCCGTGCGCAGCCTGGCATTGACCAGCCAGAAACTCGGACTGACCGCAACGCTTGACCTCGCGGAAATTAATGGCAGTGTGGCAGTCCCCGTGGAATACCGCAAAGGCCGACCACAATACACGTCATTGCCACAACCGCCGGATGATCCCGGCGAATCTGATTCGGATTCCGCGCCGCCGCCCGCCAGCCCCTGGCCAACAGATCGGGTGCAGGCCGGTTTACAGGCCATTTTATTGGAGGAGGCGGGCTATCAAGTGCCCAACGTCACACTTTATTATGCCGCCGAACGCCGCCGCATCGAACTGCCTGTCATCGATGATTTACGCCATGAGGCGTTGGCCACGCTGCAAGCGGCCCGCGCCTGCGCCAATGGCCCTCGGCCCGCTCCGCTGTTCAATGATGCAAAATGTCCGCGCTGTTCTCTGCAACCCTTCTGCCTGCCGGATGAGGTTAATTTTGAACGCACCAACGCGGTCAGTCCGCGCAAACTCTGGCCACCACGGGATGATGCCATACACCTTGTCGCCCAGCGCGACGGTGTGCATATCGGTGTGCGCGGCATGTCGCTGCGGGTCACCGATAAAGATGGGAAACTCGCGCGGGACATTCCCCTGGCCAATTTGGAATCTCTGGGCGTTCTCGGTGGCGTGCAGGTTTCAACCCAGGCCTTAACCGCATTGGCGGGCCAGAATATTCCTGTGGCATTTTTATCTTCCGCAGGCCGACTTATCACCATGACCGATCCCATGAATCCCGTCAGCGCCTTGATTCGCCAGGCCCAGGTTCAGACATTTGCTAATCCCGTTACGGCTCTGGAATTGTCGCGCGCCTTGGTAGCCGCCAAAATCGGCAATCAACGCACCATCCTGATGCGCAACCGTAAAGACCTCGAACCGCGCGCTGCCGATGACCTGCGAAACCTGGCCGAAAGTGTGGCAACCTGCGCCAGCGCCGAAAGCCTGCTGGGTTTGGAGGGCCAGGCGGCGGCGATTTATTTCGCCAACTTCGGCGCGATATTTTCTCCGCCATTTTCAGAATTGTTCCAAGCCAATGGCCGCCAGCGCCGCCCGCCACCCGATCCGATCAATGCCGTGCTTTCATGGGGTTACACCATGCTGGTACATGAGTGCATTTCCGCATTGAGGCTGGCGGGATTGGAGCCGATGATTGGGGCATTTCATAAGCCGCGCCCCGGAAAACCCGCCCTGGCATTGGACCTGATGGAACCATTCCGCCCGCTCATCGCGGACTCCATCGCGATTTCCACCTTTAATCGCGGCGAACTGACGGAAGGCCATTTTTTACAAACCGCGGCGGGCTGTTCATTAACCGATGCTGGCCGTGGTGCGTTCTTTGGCGCGTGGGGCCGCCGGATGGACACGGAAGTTACGCATCCGGTATTTGAATATCGCCTGAGCTATCGCCGCATGATGATGCTTCATGCGCGGATGATTTCCGCCTGGCTGGTGGGCGATATCGCAACGCTTTCATTTTTGACAACGCGGTAAGGATAATTTATGCGGCGCTGCTATCTGGTGTGCTATGATATTTCCGATCAAAAACGCTGGCGACGGATTTTCCGGGCCATGAAGGGCTATGGTGAACATTGGCAGTATTCGATTTTTTTCTGCGTGCTCAAGGAAATTGATCGCGTGCGTATGCAAAGCGAACTGGAAACGGAACTCAACCTCAAGGCCGACCAGTGCATTATTATCGATCTTGGTGCCGATGAGCAATCCGCGCGCGATGCTGTAGCCGTACTGGGAGAAAGTTTACCCAAAGCCCAAACCGGTGTGGTGGTAATATAGAAGATCAGTGACGGAAAATGGAGATTTATCCGGTTGCGGTGGTATAATGCGACTGCACCATTGGTGGACCGCCCCGTGAATCTCCACTGGCCGGTTCGCCGAAAGTTCGTTGAAAAGTGCATAACATGCCGTGCGAGTGCGCCGGTGGTGCCGGGGGCATCCGGGCACGCTCGCAGAGCCGTAAGTTATTAAAAGGGAAGGTCTTATGCTCCTGTAATTCCCAGCGCCAGACCAAAGTGCGGGGCTAATGCATCCGCACTCGCAAGACACGACGTAAAGTCGTGTATAATCAGCACTTGCGAAGCCCGATCTTTCCGCGGCTCATGAGCCGCGGCCCCATTGAAGCTGCGTGATAGTGTTCGCCATCAGCAGGTCGCGCATGGTTTCCGTTGCCATGGTTCTTGGGTTCTTTGGGAGGGTGCAGGACATTTCAAGGTTTTGGGCGTAAACTACTAAGGCGTGCTGGACGTGTGCGCGCAATATAATGGCAAGGGGTTGCAGGATGAAAAATACCAATCAGGGTTCACAGGTTGGGTTCGTGGCACCGGATTTTACGCTGCCCGAAGCGCCGGGAAAGAATTGGACACTTAGCCAGACGCTGGGGCGGCCGCGCGTGCTGGTGTTTTACCCGGCAGACTTCAGCCCGGTCTGCAGTGATCAACTCACCATTTACAATGAGTTGCTTGACGAGTTCAAACGCTTTAATGCCTTACTGGTGGGAATATCTGTGGATGGCACCTGGTGCCACAAGGCGTATAGCCAGAGCCGCAAGCTGGAATTTCCTCTTCTGGCGGACTTTGAACCCAAGGGAATGGTGGCGCGGCGCTACGGTGTATACCGCAATGATGATGGCTTTTGCGAACGTGCGATTTTTGTCCTTGACGCGGCGGGCGTCATCCGCTGGCGCTATGTTTCACCGATTGAAATTAATCCCGGTGCCGATGGCATTTTGCATGCTCTGGAATCGCTTACCATCAATAATGTTCAGGCATAAAGGGAGTATCGTATGCGCCTAGAACCGCCGCGTCCGGCCCTGGCACCGCCGTTGGGGCCGGAAGACCATATTTACGGCCCGGCGGAGGCGGTTGTGGAACTCGTGGCCTATGGGGATTATCAGTGCCCGCACTGCCATACCGCCCATCCGATCACCCAGTCACTGATGGAGGAATTCACGGGACAACTGCGCTTTGGCTGGCGGCACTTTCCGTTAAGCAAAATTCACCCTGATGCGCGAAATGCCGCAATGGCGGCGGAAGCGTGCGGAGATAAATTCTGGCACATGCACAATCTGCTTTTTACCGATACCGGCAAATTATCGCGTGAAAATCTTCTGCAATACGCTCGGCAAGTGCAAATTGATCCTCAAACCGTCATAGCGGCATGGGATCAAAACCGCTACGGGGAACTTATTCGCCGACACATTGCCAGTGGCCTGCGCAGCGGCGTTAACACCACGCCCACGTTTTATATCAATGGCCGGCGGCATAATGGCGGGTTTGATAAGCAAACCCTGACTGCCGCCCTGCTGCAAGCAATAGCCGAGAAATCAACGGCCTCCGCCAGGCAAAACCCGCCGACATGAAACCGGGCCGCGGAAGGAAGCCGACACGATGAACATGGCTATTTGCCGCCACGATGGCACATAAATAGAAAGTCTAAGGAGTCGTCACAACGATGACCATTCTACTGGGAATTCTGGGGCTTCTGGTTCTGATCTTGACCAGCATTGATCTTCTGTGGACGACCTTTGTTGAGGGTGTCGGGCCGATGAGCCTGCGTGTGGCGTTGCTGGTGGGAAAGTTATTACGCTATTCGGTGCTGCACGGGAAAACACGCCGCCTGATGGCATGGGGCGGGCTACTGGTGGTCATGGCATCGCTGGCCACATGGACGCTGTTAATCTGGACCGGCTGGACCCTGATTTTCTGCTCCTGGCCCACCGCTGTGGTCACCGCCGGTACCGGTCAGCCCGCCGATGTTGTCCAGCGAATCTACTTTACGGGATACAACCTCTTTACGCTGGGCCTGGGTGATTTTGTCCCGCGGGGCGGGCTATTTCAGATTCTTACGGATGTATGCTGCGCCAGCGGCTTTTTTCTTTTCGGGGCGGCGATTGCGTATTTGGTTCCGGTGATTTCCGCGGCTACGCAAAAGCGGCAGGTGGGTGTATATATATGGTCGCTGGGAAAAAATCCCGCCGACGTTATTTTCCGGGCGTGGAACGGTGCTGATACCACCGCTTTGCAGCCGCACTTCATCGCGTTGACCGCCATGCTCCTGGGCCTGGGGGAAAATCATCTCACGTACCCGGTGCTGCACTTTTTTCATTCCGCTAAGCGCTCGGCCGGAGTTGGAGCGAACATCGCCATTCTGGATGAGGCCATTACCATCATGGAATGCGGCCTGGAAAAGGGATGCAGTCTGGATTTGCCGTCCCTGGGCGCGGTGCGTGAGGCGATCAGCGAATACATTGTGACACTCAAGCCGGTGTTGATGCTCGTTTACGATGACGGCGACCCTCCCGTGCCCTCGCTGGCACCCTTACGGGAAATCGGTCTGCCCGTGGTGGATGATGCGACCTTTGCCAAAGCGCTGGAAGGCCAGACCGAACGGCGGCGACTTTTGCGGAAGCTGGCACGGATTGAAGGATGGACCTGGGATGCCGTATGGCCCAAAAATATTGATCTCACGCGCGGGATATGATACCATCCCGCTGCGCGTGTCCGGTTGATATTTTTCAATGGGTGTTATTATGTCCATGCGTTTATTTTATGGCCTGATCGCCGCTGCGTTGCTGGCGATGATCGGTAGTGCAAATGTGCCGGCCGCCGCCGTCGGTAAAACCGTCACTATTTACCCGCTTGGGGATTCCATCACATTTGGCTGGAGCCGCGTGACCAAGGATCACCGCATACCGGGAGGCTATCGAGCGGAACTTTATACGCTTTTAACCCATGCCGGCTATACCGTGCATTTTGTCGGGTCCAATACCCGCAACGCCACAAGAACTCTGAAGCGCCATCATGCGACACAGCATGATGGCTGGCCCGGTTGGCGGATTGATCAGATTGCCTCCCATGTTAAACAATGGCTGGCCCACAGCGGCTACCGGTTCAAAGGTCCCGCCTATCCAAACTTCATCCTGCTGCATATCTCCACCAATGATATTATTCAGCATTTTGATCCGAAATATCCGGCTAAAAATGAGTCTGAGTCACAGTTCATGCGCGATATGGAATCCCGCATGACGCAGCTTGTTCAGGAACTGGTAACCTTGCGCCCCAAGGCTCATCTGCTGGTGGCGGAGGTCATTCCGTTGGGCGGGTGGTCTCCTAAACTTAAGTCGGCGCTGTGGAATAAGGAAGTGCGAGAATTTAATGCGTTTGTGAAAACACGGTTGGTACCGGCATGTCAGGCCAAAGGGGAACGGGTAACCGCGGTGAATCAATATGCCAATTTTTCCACGCCGACCGGCAAGCCAATCTGGAAGCACTTGCCGGATAAATGCCATCCGGATTCTTACGGGTACCGCCTGATGGCCCATACCTGGTTCAAAGCCATAATGGCCATTTTGAAAAAATAACCGGGGGCCTCCCGGGAACGCGATGGAAAGCCGAATGTGACGCGGGCGAACCGCGTTATTCTTTCGGACTCCGTTGCCCATCCAACGCAACGCTACCGCATTGCGCTAAGACCTTTTCCATGGCGGGGCGCAAAAGGCGATCGGGTTATATTGCGGATCGCGGCGCGGGGGCAGCGGGTGTTGTTATTCCGGCTTTTTAAGGGCGATGCTGTTGAAACTTCGGTTTTGCAGGATGTATTTTTTTTCAAAATTAGTGCCCACCAGCAGGCCATCGGCGGTGGGCAATGGGGGCACAAAATCAATGATGCGCAAAGCTTTGAATTCGGAGCATACCGTGCGAATGTGTTCAAAATAGCCGGCGTGATCGGTGACGATGCGCAATATCCCTCCCGGCACAAGAATGCGCAGCGCGTGGAGAAGGAACGGCGTTTGAATCAGTCGGCGTTTGTGATGGCGGGCTTTAGGCCATGGATCAGGAAAGTAGACATGCAGCGCGTGGATCGACTGGTCCGGAACGTGGGCGCGAATCCACCAGTTGGCATCGGCGCGAACCATGCGGGCATTGGGAAGTTGATGCCGGCGGATTCGGTCGGCGGCAAAATCACAATAGGCTCGCGCCCACTCGATTCCGATAAAATTATGATTGGGAAATTCAGTAGCAGCGGCCAAAAGGAACGTGCCTTTTCCGGAGCCGATCTCCATTTGCACAGGATGATCATTAAGAAAAATATCCCGCCAGGAAAGCATACCCGCATCATCGGGAACAAGCAGCAAGGCAGGTTCGGGAATTAAATTGGGCTTTAAGGCCAAAGGAAAATCCTCGAATAGGAAAAATCCGGAATTACGTAACCCGTGCAGGGTCAGAAAATGTGGCTATAAAAAAGCCGCCACGGGCTGCCGAGTGGGGCGCGACAGCTTTCGTGCAGGCAAAGTGGGAACCCACACGGTGGCGGCAGTTTCAAAATCAACTGCATCCGGTTTTCGTTTCGGTCCTCCGCCAAATTAACGGAAATCAGC
>DAHVEJ010000073.1 GCA_027313145.1 Phycisphaerales bacterium
TCTATTTTCACAAGACGACATAATTTGTCTATGTGCCGCAAATAATGCGTCTATGCCTTAAGGAAGTGCCATTCGTGGATGCCACCCTTTCGTGTCCCCCACCGTGCAACGAGTGTTGCGCGAAGCCAAGCCCGAAAAGCCGCCGCGAAAACCCAGGCCGACCATGGAGGAACCGGTCGGCGTCCAGCCCCACGGCCTGCTTAAACCCAAGCGGCCCAATCAGGTGTGGCATAGCGACATCACGCAAATCCGTATCCTGTGGTTCACGTTCTTTATTGCGGCGATTCTCGACGGGTTTTCGCGTAAGATTTTGACTTTGAAAGTCTACACCAAAACACCCTGCGCCAGGAACTTGGTTGCGCTGGTCAAGAGAGCCGCCGCGCGGCATGGCAAGCCCAAGTTCATAATCACCGATAACGGATCGCAGTTCCACAAGAAATTTGGCAAGGCGGTGCGGCGAAAACGCATTCGCCATGTCCGCAGCCGGGTGCGGGCACCCTATTTGAATGGCCGAATGGAACGATTTTTCAGAACGCTTAAGTTGTGGCAAAGGCTTATCCTTCTGGCCTTGTGCGTCGTGAATATCCAACGCCGCCTCGATTCGTTCGCCGCATGGTACAACACTTGCCGCCCGCACAGCGCCCTGGGCAGCCGCACGCCCGAAGAGGCGCACCGCGGGAAAACGCTGCCTAAACCGGTGGCCTACCGCACCCGTGACGGGCCAAACATTCAAATCCAGATCGCACGCAGAAAGTATCGCGGCGAAGCGCGACTGCCGATCGTCGAGATTAAGCTGCGTAAAGCCGCCTGAACATCGGCAAAACGACGTTGTAAGAAACGACGCGCTTGTCGCGTCCGCGCAAACGGTGCGTGGCCAGCGACGATTTTCCATGCACCGCCGGGATCTCACGACCAAAGTGGATCCTCTTATCGACATAAATCCATGTTATCCATCCGTTTGACAATCACCCAAACGTCCGTTATTATGAAAATTAGCAGTATTACAATTAGCTGGGCCGCTTCACCACTCACCGGAGAATGCTACTTCCGCGCCGCTGCCGGCGCAAGTTCCTGCAGATCCTCCAACGCCTGCTTCGCCGGAGCGTAACCCGCGGCAGCTGCTTTCTCGAACCACGCCTTAGCATTGCCAAAATTCCTATGCACTCCCGAACCGTTGGTGTAGAGAACGCCAATGTTGTACATTGCGACCGGCAAGCCAGCGGCAGCCGCCCGGCGGTACCATTGCATTGCTTTGTGGTAGTTCTGTGGTACGCCTTGGCCTAAGCCATACATCGTACCAATATTATCCATTGCATTCGCCGACCGATTTGCAGCCGCCCGGCGATACCATTGCATTGCTTTGAGATAATTCTGCGGCACACCCAATCCCCCGTTATAAAACACACCAATGTTATTCATTGCCGTGCGATTTCCCGCCGCCGCGGCTTTACGATACCACGTCATCGCTTTGGCATAATCCTTCGGGAAACCCCAGCCCTCTTTATATAAATAACCAATGCTTTCCATCGCCATATTATTGCCCGCGGCCGCAGCTTTACGATACCATTTGATCGCTTTGCTGTAATTCTTTTGCACGCCTTGGCCCTTAGCATACAGCTCACCAATATTGTTCATTGCATCGGCCGATTCCCTTAGCGCTGCTCTGCGATACCAATTCATGGCCTTGCTGTAGTCCTGCGGCACGCCTTGGCCATAGTAATAGAGATCCCCAATGTTGTTCATCGCGGTGCCATTGCCGCTTGCAGCGGCTCTGCGCCAAAATTTAAGCGCTGTACGGCGCTGATGCAGGCGCGGAGCGGCACTTCCTGCCAAATAATCCTCTTTGCCCGTCGATACTCGTCGTGTCGTAACCACCTTCTCCGGCAGTACGAAATCCGGTCCACCTGCCCAGCGAAGGAATAGCTTCATTCGTGACATTTGCGCCACCGATGGCTCCCGACCAGGCTCACCCAAAGATGACACGATCACCTGCGAGAGCCGGGCCGTCGAGACCTGGACGAAATTGAACCCGGCTGGTGCATTGCCCGTCCACATCCGGTGTACAGGAAGCTTTATCGCGCTGGCCCCAAAGGTCACATTTCTAACTACAAGAAATGGTGTGCGGACGGTTCCTCGATACAATTCCATTCCAGAAATGGGAAACTGATTTCCGACTAAATGATGGTGAAAAACAAGATTAACCCGGAGTCTAGGGGTATTGGTACTGCTCGGGTCTGATATCCGCATGGCAGGAACCGGGTTCGTCGAAAAGTGTATCTCCTCCGCTTTTCTCATTGTGTACCAAAGAAATCGCCTTAGCCGGAGGAAAATAATACCACGAACGGGATGTAAACTCCGGAGCGGGCCGACACCCACGAGATCGGACTGACCGCGCAACCATTCGTGCCGAGCCGCCCATTCCGGGAGCACCTCGGAGTATACGTCCAAAGGAATTCCTCGGGCGACATATATCCGCCTTTGCCCTGCGGCAACAACCATTGCGGCGGTCGCCTCATTTATTCCATCGGAAGACCAATAAAGCACGGAGCCACCCGGCAACCCCATCAACACGGCTGCAGAGCCGCCATCGCGATACACCCATGCCCAAAAGGTCACTATATGCCTTGAGTTTTTTTCTTGCGGCACATGCTCTTCCTGGAAATAACTAAACACCTTTGCTACCGAGCCCGCGCCAAGCGATAAGTGGCCTTTCCCGGTTTCAAGCCATTTTGTTATTGCACCGAAGCGCCCCATCGGCTGAAACTTTGGCACAACGGCGGCTCTGGCTTCAATGGAGAAACATGCGACCAAAAGAAGTTGCGCCACTGTCAACGCAAGTTCGATCAGCGAGCCTCTCGGTCGCGCCGACTGGCCTGTGTTATCGTGATTGGTCATTTCCCGTCTCCATTTTTTACTTCCGAAAAAGGGACCCCAGCCAGCGTCCGAAATCGCGAATCTCCGTACACTACATTATTTTCCATGGAGGCCTGTTTGATGCACCGCACGGCGGTTACGAACCCATGTAATAAATCTCTTTTGCACCGCTAAGCACGCCGAGGAAGGCGGCGAGAGGGCGGCTCGAGCACTTCCGATGAAGTCCGCAATCATCTTCATCCTACCGATATTTGCCAACGGAAGTCCCATTCGCTGACCAAAATCTTTGGCATTGCGGACGACCGGCCATTGGCCAGACCGCCCTAAGCCAGCTCCTATGGAGATGCGACTAATTCTCGTTAAGTTGCCGCTATGCGTAATTGTCTCGACCCGACTGATCGGGTAGGTGGTGCCGGGTGGCATACGAAAATAAACAATCGTCTCGGCATTGCCGCCGCCTCGTTTCCACCATGCATCTATTTTCGGTACGGGTGAAGCCGTAAAGCCGAACGATCTGCTTAAGCGAATAACCGACCTCAGGTAATTGAATAGCCGCAATGATATCTGCGGCTTGGCGTCTCCGATTTCTATCTTCATTTCGCTGTCAGCTTGAATCCCGCTCTTCGCGTTCGAATTCTTGGTGCGGATACCCATCCAGTCCAACCGCAAATGCCTGGCGATTAACACCCGTACCGGCATTTCGTGTCCCACCGTCGCCATGACGTTATCGTGGCCACTGTGTAGGTAGTAGAATGGAGCGCCGTTGGGTAAGACAAGCAGCATCGCGATCGAACTTCGGTCTCGGACGATCTCAATCTGCGTACACGCTGCGAGTGCTGCGGCACGCGAATTCTTCGCGGCGACGGCCTTTTGGAGAACAACCTTGAAATGGAATTGTGCCGTAGCCGATTGCCTGGTGAAATCAAGACGAAGACTTTTCCCGTGGAGGATATCCAAAATTTTCCCAAAGGTTGCCTCCGGTCCCGTAGACTGTTGCGAGTTGCCTGCGGCGGCCACCGCAGCGGTTAGGCCGACAGCGTAACACGCGATTAATGCGACACGATTCCACATAAGAAAAGCATCCCCTGAAAATTGCATTCCCCGCCCCCGACCAGTTGGCGAGATTGGTCTAGAAATTCCATATAAGAGTGAGGTTCACCTTGTAATTCCCGTTGTTCTGGTCCGAGCTGAAACCGTGACTAGCCGTCAAGGTGAGCGGGCCAATTTGCAGGACTGCGGTAACGGTTGTAGTGGAGTGGTTAAAGCTTGACCCAGTAGTGGTTTGTCCCTTCAGAGTGAGTGAATTGGGCGACTTGCTGGACTGAGGATGATATGGTGGTAACGGATTTCCCGGTGCGTTGGGCCATGGATTTGAGTTGCTATCTCCAGAGGACGTATTGTCCTTGCACGTTGGGCCCGACAGCGGTGTAGAGTTGCTGCCGTTTGGACTACCGGGTTTCATCATCTGAAATTGTGATCCCGGCGGCGGTATCTGGCCCGGCTGCGGCCCCCTGCTCCTACCTTGAGGAATATCCGCTAGTCCCAAGGAATCCGTGTTCCCAACGGGATTCCCCATCACAAACTGATAGGTATTGGCACCATTGATATACGAAAGAGGGTCCTGGCTGATCCAAGTGCCAAGCGACGGGCTGTAATTCCGATTCCTCGCGTAGTACAGCCCTGTCACGGGATCGAGTGTCATACCTTGATAAAGATTGTCCACCATGGGTTGCGTGCCCGCAGGCGGCGTTGACCAATCGGCATTCAGAAGTGTGATTGTGCCATACGGCGAATACGTAAAGCGCTGCAAAACATTCCACGTTCCGCTGGTGGCGTTGTAGCCAACGATTGCAGTGGTATCCCAGTTCGCATCTTGCTCGAAATACAGCCTAGAATTCGGTTGGATTACGCCGGCGGAATAGGTGTCCCGCAACACTGCGGCGTTGATGTAGGAGGCACTCAACACCATTTGCGATGACACATTTGAGGATGCCGTGCCGTTGGTTCTGGTTTCGATGGCCTGCCACTGCGAATCGTAATAAATGTAATTGGTGGTTCCTGCGGCAACGCCGTTGCCGCCCAGCGGATAGCTCTCCGTTACACGGTACCCGCGTGCATCGTATGTGTAGGCGGCAATCACCGCCCCACTGGAATTCTTCACTGCCACCAATTGATTCCACGCATTGTAAACATACGTGTTACCATTCTGATCCGTCGTCATGTTGCCATTGGCATCATAGGTCGGTGTTGCGCTGCCGCTGATGCTGGTGATCTGATTCTGCGCGTTAGCCGTTTCGGTCTGTGTCACGCCGTTAGTCGTAACCGAACTCCAGTTGCCCTGCGAATCCAACGTCCAGCTTTGGGCTGCGGCTCCGCCGAGGGTATTGGCCGTAAGGCGATTGAGCGGATCATAGGTAAAGGTTTGCGAAAACTCTTGCGGTACGCGGCGGCAATATTCCGCAGTGCTCTCGTCGGCATTGTTGCACAAGATTGCCGTCGAATTGTTGGGTTCTTGCCCTATGGAGTCATAGGCGGTGTCGACGGGCTGCCTTTCGGCGCGTCCGATGGTTTCAACGGTGTCGTCACGGCTGTTGTACCGGGCGTAGGCGGTGGTTCCGGTCGTACCAGTCATTGCGCAGCCATCGTAGTCGATGTACAGGGCGATTGTGGCGGCATCGGCGTATGTGCAGTCGGTACGGTCAGCGGTGCGAAAACGCCGGAGCCTCGAGGAACTTGTACGCTGGGTCGATTCGTAACCGCCGCAGGTTAAGGTGCCGGTGGGTTTGGTGAAGATCGAATGTTTTCTGGAACGCTGCATTCGAAAAATCCTGGAAAGCGGGCAAGCGTATCAGCATCCTTCCCGATGCTATAACGGTAGCATAGCTGTGCTACACGGGCCGTGCAAGTAGAAAGGGGATAGAAAATGCGGCAATGCGGCAATCCGGCACAGCCAGCGGCGGTAACAGCCTGCAAGGCCCTGCATGTGGGAACGGCAGTAGACGAGAAAACCCTTGATTTGCAGGCCAGTGCCGATGTATGCAGTTGTGTGCATGAGACTGAAAGTAGAAAGTTGAGAGTAGACCGCAGGAGGTGTTTCGTTCAGGCGGCAGCCGCTCTTAAGCGCCAGCCTTATTTTGCTCTACTATCCACTCTCTCCAAACTCCTGCTCGATTTTTGCCTTTGGCAAAAATGCTCAAGTTTTGCGGTTTTCCAAACCGTTGATGAGGCCGGAGAGCATTTTGGAAATTTCTTCCAGATCCGAACGTAGTCGGCAATGGGCGTCTGCGGCTATTAATTTGCGGCGGAAGGCGATTTCCATTAGCGCCACGCATTCCTGCACGGATCCCCTGGCGATCCATGAAGAAGTTTTTACGATCAGGAATTGTAAAGCGTCCATTGCCTTCGGCAATATTGGCAGCGATGGAAACGGACGCGCGGTTGAGTTGATCGGAAAGGAACCCGTAGCCACGTGGGAATTTTTCGGTAATGGCGCAAATGCAGTCGGCGTAGGAAATGGCTTTTTGATAGACGATAAGCTTTTCAAAGGTGAACGCCATAATTGCTCCAGCATTGAAAGTAGAAAGTTGAGAGTAGACCGCAGGAGGTGTTTCGTTCAGGCGGCAGCCGCTCTTAAGCGCCAGCCTTATTTTGCTCTACTATCCACTCTCTCCAAACTCCTGCTCTATTTTTGCCTTTGGCAAAAATGCGCCCGGCAGGACTCGAACCTGCAACCTCGTGGTTCGAAGCCACGCGCTCTATCCAATTGCGCTACGGGCGCTCAAACGAACCAAAGAGAGTTTACCGGCAAATCACTTCCGGTGAAACTGTGCGTCAAAAACAATGGCACTGGGCGCGAAATCCAGCTTTCTAATAAATGCCGCCGCCTCGGTTGCGCCGTGTTCACGGTCCATGTTCTGGTCTTCCCATTCCACCGACAGGGGGCCTTGATACTGAATTTCATTTAAGGCTCGGATAATTTGTTCAAAATTCACGCTGCCCCGGCCCAATGATCGGAATTCCCAGAACCTCTCCGGATGGCCGAAGGGCAGATGACTCCCGAATACGCCACTGCGTCGGGGCACCGGGCTTACCCATGCGTCTTTCATGTGGACATGATAAATCCGATCCCGAAATTCCCGAATAAATTCAACATAGTCCACCGATTGATAGATCAAATGGGATGGATCAAAATTAAAGCCAAACGCTTTTCTGCCGCCCAGTGCATCCACCGCCATTTTCGCGCTGGCAATATCAAAAGCAATTTCTGTCGGATGGGCCTCCAGGGCGAACACCACATCATATTGATCAAAAACATCCAGAATCGGATTCCACTTATTGGCGAAATCAGAAAAGCCGTTTTCAATCTGCTGCGGCAGCACGGGTGGAAAGCTGTATACAAGATGCCAGATTCCGCTGCCGGTAAAACCGTTGACGACAGCGCGGTTAAGGCGTTTTTTGACTGCAGCCGGTGCGGCGTCAAAAAATCGTCTTGCCGCTTGCGCTGTGCGCTTCATCTCTTCCGCAGCCCGTTGCCGCACGGCATCAGGATCTCCATTTCCCCAAACGTGTGCGGGTAAAATGGATTTGTGTCGCTGGTCGATATTGTCACAGACCGCCTGCCCGACAAGATGATTGCTGATGGCAAAACACGCCAAGCCATAACGTGTCAGCGTATCCCATTTCTCTTTTACGTAAGCGCGCTGATCCAACGCTTTATTAACATCAAAATGATCGCCCCAGCACGCCAGCTCGAGACCATCATAGCCAAACGCCTTGGCTTTTTTGCATAGCGCTTCCAAGGGAACATCCGCCCATTGTCCGGTGAAAAGTGTTACAGGTCTGGCCATAATGGTGTTGCTCCAAATCATAAGTTCCTAGTTGGAAATTTAGGAACAATCAGACAATGTCGGAATTGGAATTAATGTTATGCAGCTCCCTCTTCGGTAACGTCATAGCGATCATAAAGTTTTCTCATCTGGCCGCAGACGCGGATGAAATCCAACCGATCTTTTTCCGTTAACCGGCTTAAAAGTTCCAGCGTGCGTCCAATGCGGGAACTGATAAAGTCCGAATATGCCGTTCGGCCATCAGGGGTGAGGCGCACATCAATTTTGCGTTTATCATCCTGATTGAGTTCACACCGGATGAGGGGGGCGTCAAAATCATTTTCCAGAGATCGGATAATGCGTGACATCTGGGCAGGCACCACGTGAATAAATCGTTGTAAATCACCGACGGTTTGCGGCTCTCCACGGGTGACAATGCAATCAAGCGTGAGAAATTGCGATTCTGAAAGTTCCTCTTCTCCCAAGTGCCGTGTGGCCAGTCGCTGCCGCCAGGACATTTTAGTAAGGCTGAAAATTTCATCCGCCATTTTTTTTAGCGATTCATCAGGGCGATGATCCGTCATAGGCGCTCCAAATTCCGCGAAATACCAAATACTACGCAACGAGAATTATATTGACATGATGTAAAATAATCTCACTAAGGGGGTTTTGTCAAAGTTATTCCGCGGCAAAGGCAAAAAAAAGTGATGCAGGTTCGAGGCCCTGCACCACGTTTTAAGGAAGTAGCTTGTATAGAGCGGACAGTCAGTGGCCATTGTGCATGGCCATGAAGAATCCCGTCATGGCGGCGTGCATCTGCGGATTTCCGCTGATAAGGTGGTTGGCCATCATTTGAGGCAATCGCGTTGCGAAATTGCCTCGGCCGCCCGGGCCGCCACGGTGGCCACCGGGGCCTCCGCCAGGACCGCCGCCAGCGGCGCGATTCTGTTTCCAGCGGGCACGCATCGCGGCAAAACGAGCTTTGGCCGCGGCTACGATAGCGGCCTGCTGCGCCGCATTGGCATGAGCAAACGCCAGGAAAAAGGCCTGCATTTGAATTCGGCGTTTCATAAACATGGCGTGGCGCTGGGCTTGGGTCATTTTCCGCCAATCACCGCGATGAAAGCCGGCGGGCGGCCCGAACATCGGGAATTGCGGTATCTGACCTTTCCAACTGGCCAGCACCTTTGCGACCTGCGGTGCGACATTATCGCGGGGGGCCGCAGCCCGGGTTCGCATAAACATCCAGCCGTACACGACAACAAGTGCCAGAACAAGTGCCGCCAACGTCACAATTTGCTTTCGGTCCTTGATGAATCGCTGGGCCGAAGTCCATCGGCTTTTGGTTGTATTAGAAGCAGTCATGATAAAATCTCCATTAAGCAGTAGAGCATTGATGGATCAGTGTTTCCATAAAGGTGTGCCGGCATTGGCGGAAATATCGCGGGCGTCCCCGACATGCCAATCCGCAAAGAGAATGTTAGCGGCGTCGGGATTACCAGATGGACCGTGGAACGTCGTCATGTCCGCCAGTACCCAAACCCCGCTGGATTGCAATAACTGATACAGATTGATGCGGTGCGTGGGCGGCCCGATCTGATAATTGGTGACTCTATCACCCGCCAAGCCCATGTTGTATTGATAGCTGGTGCCTTCTCCAAGAAAATAAGATTGATAAGTTTTACCCGTGAAGGAATCAGTAAATCCATTCACATCTGCCGGGCAATCCCATGCGGCGGCCGCACCGCGATCATTGGCGGTGGGCACATAATTAGGCGTAGGAATTGTATTGGGCGGCAATACGCCACCAATAACGCTCTGAATCGGTGACGGGCCGTAGCCCGCTGGATTGGACGTTGAGGAGCTTACGGTTGTGCCATCAGCACACGGAATCGTGTAATTGACGGTTGGCATCTGCGGGCATGCCGGAAAAATCTCATTACTTTCACTTTGCATATACGCCGCAAATAACTCGCCGATGCTGTGCAATTGAGCCGCGCACGCCGTGCGTTTGGCATCTTGCTGCGCAAGTTGCAGGGCCGGCATCAATAAGCCGATTAATAAGGCAATGATGCTGATGACTACCAGCAACTCAATAAGAGTGAAGCCGCGATGATTAGCTGACTTCATGGGAAACTCCTCTGCGTAAAAAGACACAAACTGACACCAAGCCCTACGCTTGGCGGCCTAGAAAGTTGCATCAGCACAATATTCGTTTTTATGGGAAACTGTTCCATCCCGCGTACCCCGCCGGCCCCGCTCGCCGCAGGCGTATTCCGGAGTAATGGCCGCTTTGCGACCGAGCAATTTATGGCAGCCGCCCAATAGCGGTGACGATGTCCGGCAATAATTTGCCGATTTGACCATTAAGTTAAACGGACGGATAATTTTGACGCGTTGCGGGCCTTATGGGCCGTGCGCGTTGACTGTTTTTGAGGCGAATTTTCCATGCGTTATCAGGTTATTACCAGCAACTGTTTTAAGATCGGTACGGGCGTTGCGCTTGCCGCGTGTCTATTGTTAAGCGGATGTTCACAGCCCGGCTACAGCGCGTATCGGCCCGGGATTTCTTCTTTTCAGCCGGCGGATCAGGGGTTGCAGTCGCGCGATCTGGTGGACATGACCAATCGCTTGGCGGCGGATTTGCTTAAGATTCCGGCTATTGCGCAAAATCCCAATAAAGTCATTATCGTCATGACGGGGATAGATAATAAAACCAGTCAACCTTGGCAAAATGATCAGATTTATCTCGCAAGAATGCGCGCGTTATTGAATCAGTATGCGAATGATCGCATCGCGTTCGTCATTCAACCGCAGAAATTACAGCAGCTTCAGCAGCAGGAGCTAGGTTCTACCGGTGGTGGGTTTGAACAATCCAGCCGGGGACAGGTGCCGCAGAATACGCGATTGATTCCACAGTACGCGCTCAAGGGCGTATTTTATGACCTGCCAAACTCCGCCACGACCTATTATCTGTGTACCTTCCAATTGGTGAATCTGCAAACAGGTGAAGTGACATGGGAAGGACATTACGAAACCCGCACGCTGAACTTGTATTGATTATCAGCGCGGCCCGGATTCCCTGTTCAATGCCCACCTGCGGAACAAAACAATGTTGAAACTTGGCAGTTCATCGTGCTCTGGGGCGATTCCAATGCGGCTTTGGAGGGGGCTGGCGTTGACCATATTGCTGCTGGGGTTGGCGGGCTGCGGCGGGCCGGCGCTAAACCCGGATATGCGTAACACTTTTTTAGACTCGCATGATCTGGTCGCCATGACAGATAAAATGGCATCCGCGATTGCTTCCGATCCGGTTATAGCGCGACTTACTTCGCATGGCCCGATCACCATCGTATTAACACCGCTGAGAAATAATACGGATCAGATTATTCCGCGCAATCAGGGGGATATATTTCTGCACCGCGTGCGGGCGCTTCTGACCGCGCATCAATCATTACGCAGAGAATTTATCTTTGTGTTAAACAAGGCCGCGTATCAGCGGCTGGCGGCCGGCGAGCAGCCGGGTATCGGGCCGTTGGGGCCGGATGTGAATCGTCTGCAACCGCAATATGCCCTGCAGGCAACATTTTATTCGGATAACAAAGTCTCCCCGGAATATCGGAGCGCCTATTATTTATGTACGTTTTATCTCACCAATATCCGCACGGGGCAGATGATCTGGGAGGGGACGTATGAAACAAAAAAAGCGGTACACAGCGGGTTTCTGGATTAACCGCAAAGCTGCAAGGAATCCTTGCCGCATGGAGACCACTGATTTATGAGTGACGAGCCGGAAATTGTGCCTTCGAGAGTGTGGCGTTTAGGCATTGTTATTTTGCTGACGTGCACGCTGTTTTTACCGGCATGCAGCGAAACTTCAGCGCGCGTGCGCGACGCGGTGACGCTTTATTACAGCGGTCAATATGCGCCGGCGGCGCAGGAATTGGCACCATTAATTACCAAGCCAAACAAGAATTTTGTATTGAATAATTGCCGTTACGGCTCTTGCGCCCTTGCGGCGGGGCAGTTGGATAATGCCCAGGCGGCATTTCTGCGGGCGTACCGGGTTATGGACAGCGTCAACACCAATACCGGCAGCCGGGTGCTGGGAGCGGTGGTGGTTTATGAGGGAGTGAAAGTATGGAAGGGACAGCCATTTGAACGGGCCATGGCGCATTATTATCTGGGGCTGATTTTTCTGATTAAAGGCGAGTATGATAATGCTCGGGCGGCCTTTGCCAACAGTCTTTTTCGCTTGCGCAAATACGCCAATCCGAATGTCAAGTTGCCCCCGGGGCAACAATATGCCCGCGTCGATTCCAATTTTGTTTTAGGTTACTTCGGGTTGGGCGTTTGCTACATGAAACTTGGCCATCCGAAGCTCGCGGCGGCCAATTTTCAACGGGCCGAGCAATTAGATCCGGCGATTGACGCGGTGGTCAAGAAAATGTACGAACCGGGAATCAACGCTTTGATATTTGTGGATTGGGGTTTTGGCCCCCGACGCCGGGCGGCGGGATGGTATGGTGAACAGTCCGTCTTTACGCCCACCCCGTGGCAGGCCGGCCCGATTCCTCCGGTTTATGCATGGGATAACAACAAACCCATTTCCGGCATCGCCAATTCCGATATGGTTGATACGCTGGCTCTGGCGCAGGACAAGCGGTGGCTGACCATGGACACCATCCGTGAAGCCAAAGCTATAATTGGAACCGGGATGATGGTCGGGGGTGCCGCGGCGGTGGATAATGGGGCTTATAACAATAATGGAACCGAGGCACTGATTGGCTTGGGTGTTGCGGGCGTAGGAGCACTTTTGGCGGCTTCATCGCAGGCCGATACCCGTTACTGGGAAATGTTGCCACGAACCGTGTATGTAATTCCGGCAAAATTACCGCCGGGGAACAGCACCGTTCAAGTTTCAGCCGGTGGCGCAAACAGCATACCGTTCACCGTCGATATGGCGGGCGACAATTTGCGAACATTTTATGTGCGGTTACCGTGAGGCCGGTGGGACGAGAACGCAGGAGTTGGGAGCCAGGAGTTAGGATGTTTTGGAAGCGCTGGCGCTGCTATTTTGCTTGATATCCGATGCTCAATTCCCGGTAGCGCATTACCATCAGCCATGTTTGCGTCATTGCTGCAAATGCAACTGAAATGGAAGCAACCGCGATTTAATGGGAAACTGTGAGAACAATTTTCCCGAAGCCGCCGCCGGTTTCCAAAGCGCGATGTGCGTCGGCGAGATTTTCCAGCGGTAAGACTTTATTGATCACCGGTTTGAGAACTTCGCGCTCCAGCAGAACGGAAAGCCTGGTCATGCCGGCAATGCGGCGGGGGATGGAATCAAACGCGAGGCTCACATAGTGAAGCGCAATGTTGTGCCGGTATCCCAATGACAAATCGCCATTGGGATCTACAATCGTCGTGATGCGGCCCATGGGGCGAACAACTGGAATGCTGCGTGCGGCGTAGGTGTCACCGAAGCAGTCAAAGACCAGATCAACCATTCCAGCTTCTTGTTGCACAACAGAGACAAAATCTTCACTTTGGCGGTCGATCACACGGTCGGCTCCCAGCGAGCGCACCAGACCGGCGTTGGCGGCGGAGCATACCGCAAAGACATACGCCCCTGCCGCGTGCGCAAGCTGCACAGCCATTGTGCCAACGCCACCCGAGGCCCCGATGATCAGAACGGTTTGACCCAACCGCAAATCTCCCTGTTCCAGCAGGCCTGCCCATGCGGTCAGGGCGGTCAGAGGCACGGCTGCCGCTTCAATATAACCCAGGTGCGCCGGTTTCTTTGCCACGATGTCCGCTCGAACCGCATGGTACTGCGCATTAGCGCCGGGGCCGGAAAAGTCGGGGCAGTAAAACACCGCGTCCCCGGCCTGAACATTGCGCACCAGCGACCCGGTTTGTTCCACCGTGCCGGAAACGTCAAATCCCAGAATTGAACCGGCACCATAGCCAAAGGCCCCGGTTTTACGAATTTTGCAATCAATGGGATTAACGGCCACCGCTTGAACTTTCACAAGAATCTGATCCGGTTTAATTTCCGGCTTGGGTACATCTTGTAAAACCAAAACTTCAGGCCCGCCATTGGCGGACAGTGTCATAGCCTTCATAACTGTTTTTCCTAACTTCCAAAGCCTCTGCCCATCGCCCCTGCGCATTTGCAAAGCGAAGCGCCTCCACTTCTCCTAACTCCCGAATACCAAATACTAACTCCCCCCCGCAGTCCCCGCCTTACGCGACAGCGCCAAGCGATGCGCATGGGCATAATGGGAAATAAGATTGTGCCAGTCAAAATATTCCGACAGCCGCTCTACACGGTTGCGCAGTTCAATGCGCCCACGCCGATCTTTAAGTGCAAAGTTAAAGAGTATTTCCGTGAGTTGATGGGCGGACTGGTCAAATGAAGCATACCGCCGACCCACAACAAATAAGCCGTTATTGGCTGGATCATGAATATGTTTTAACACATAACTGCCGAACCCCGCCAGATCACTGGTGGCTGCGGCCACGCCATTGGCTACGCATTCCATGGGCGTGTAGCCCCATGGCTCATAGTAACTGGGAAATACACCCATGTGGCATCCACGGACAAACTGATCGTAATCCAAACCGATCAGCGGCGAGGTGGCAGAGAGAAAATCGGGATGAAAAATCACTTTCACCGGGTCCTCTTTCGCGTTAAAGAGCTGACACGCCCGGAGTTGCTCTAAAACAGAATCTCTGGCGTCATCCCAGAGGTCGTGCGTGACAATCGCCGGTTGCTTCCAACTGCGCCACGCGTGCAGGCCGCGCTTGAGCCGAACCAACGATCCTTCCGTGATCAGATGTTGCGTGTCGGGCATTTTTCCCTGGCTGACATCCTGCAGCAGACGATGTCCGATTTCCTCGGAGACTCTTTCGCACGTGAGTTTGAGTTCATCAAACATGGCCTGGCTTTTTAGCACATCCACGTTAATAGATTTATACGGCGCGCGGGTAATGATGAAAGCGACCACGGTAATTGGAATATTTCCCGATTTCAGCCAGTGATTCAGCCGCGCCAGCGATTCAATAAACAGATTAATGCCCTTGTTGGTGTATTCATACCGGCCGGAGGTAAACACATAAATGGTCCGATCCAGGTCAAACGTATAGGATGGAAAAAAGTGGCCGGCGACAAATGTGTGAATGGCTTCCTTGTATTGTTTGTG
Source organism: Phycisphaerales bacterium (assembly GCA_027313145.1). GTDB lineage: Bacteria > Planctomycetota > Phycisphaerae > WQYP01 > WQYP01 > JAMDCX01. Next base: position 14,909 of record DAHVEJ010000073.1, read on the forward strand.
CAGCGTCTGAAATTCATGCAGCGCGGCAAAGCGTTGTATGTTCAGCCCATTAGGCGTAATAACATCCGGTTTCCGGTGCAGAAGCTTTTCCGCCTCCAACGCTGTAACATCGGATACCGTGGTAAATACATCCGCGCAATTGGCCGCGCCACGCTCCAGGCAATAACGGGCATAAATGGCGTAGTGCCCGGCAGCTTGATCGGGATTAATGGAATCAAGCTTGGAATAAAAATCCGGATTATCCGTGCACAAATACCGCCCCAGCAGTGTGGCATGGGTGGTAAATACGGTTGCTACCGGAAGCTTGAGGAAACTGATACGCATCAGGCCCGGAGCTACCATCCACTCATGGAAATGCGCGATGATGGGGCGGTTCTCGGGTTTAAAGCGGCACAGTTCCTGAAAAAACAACCCCACCAGCATTCCGAAAACCACCACGTTGTTGGTATCAACATCATTATCCGGTGCCTCAATGCCGTGGTCTTTCCACAGGGTATATTTGAACTCACCAAGCCGTCCAAACGCCGACATAAAATCCAACAGCAGCACACGGGGGCGGCCCTCAATAAGCCAGTGCCCGTAATGCGCGCGAATCGACATTTCCTCCAATCGGTGGATGGCCTCGGCGATGGCTCCGCTTGGCTCGGCCGGCTCAAATTCAACGCTGGCGGTATCGGCATTATAGGGGCCGATCATGCAGTAGCGATCACCCCAGGATTCCACCATCGTGCCGGCCTTGGTGCGCATGACGGTATAAATACCGCCAAGCTGCCAGCAAACTTCCCAAGCTATTTCAAACAACAGCGGCTGAGTTGGATCATCATCCGCGGCGGCACCGACAGCAACCGGCGTATCAGTGAGTGCGGGTTTTCGCACAGGCAGCGGCGGCGGCGGAAAATCGCGGGCGGTGGTGCGGGGCACTACCGGAGTCGGCTGGTCCGGGCGATGATAATTTTGACCCTCAGGTTGGGTAAACGAACTGGACGTGGTGGATGGGGGCGCAAAACTGGATTTGTAATTTCCCCCGGAGGTACGATTGCCCGGCTCGGCCCCCTTAAGGCTCTCGGCAGTTTGCCCGGCAACTTTTGAGGATTCACCCAACGATGCGGCTTTGCCGCGTTTGTTACCGGATTTGTTGCCGCTTCCCATCGTACGTACACCTTTTCTCAAAATCTCACATGCCTGATCGACAATCCCAATTTTACCACAGATGATTCAGAACGCGACAAGCGAAAAAAAACCTGCAATTAAGCGGATGGCGCATTGGCGGTATCGGCCGTGGGTGGACGCCCCATGAGCATTTCAATATCCAATAGGCTGATCAGATAATAATTGCCCCCGCGCTTTTCCAGCACGGCGGTCAGGCCATTGGACAGTCCGAAGCGGCGCGGTGCCCCCGCGGTTAGCCCCAACACATGCCATAGAACATGTTTCAACACGCCGCCATGCGTGACGGCCATGACATCTTTTCCGTTTTCCACTTCTGACATCTTATCCAACACCGCCCGCGCGCGATCCCAAAGCTGCTGGTCGCTTTCGACCCCGGGAACGCCGGTCCAGTCCGCCAGATCGCCGTTGCCGGCGTTGTTGCCGGTCAGGTCGGTGCGCATGGCCCGCACTTCGTCCCAGGTTTTTCCCTCAAACGCACCAAGATTGCGCTCGCGCAACTGCGCAGTGACCGTCATGGCGCAGCTTTGGCGGGCCGCGATGATCTGCGCGGTTTGCAGGGCACGCGGCAGATCACTGGACCAGATGGCGGAAAATTGTCGTTCCGCAAACCACTGGGCCAGCATCTCGGCCTGTTGCCGCCCTGTGGCATTAAGTTCCGTGGGGGTATGACCTTGAATGCGACGTTGGGCATTCCAGTCCGTCTGGCCATGGCGAACCAGCCAGAGCCGGGCAGGCGTTTTTTCCAATTGATTCATGCGTCAGTATCCTTTTGCAGCCAGAACATCCGAGGATTGTATCCGCATGGGAATTAAATTGAAGTTTGACGGACAGAAATTTACAGGTATAAACAGCAACACGCTGGTTCTTCAAATTCCGCAGGAGCGACATGATGGCAACCGCCCAGACGTTTATTCAATGCCAATGGTGTACCACTCAAAGCCCATTGGGCACGCCTTCGTGCCCAAGTTGCGGTGCGCCGCTGGATAGCCGCAACGTGGTCAGCGATTCCGGCTGGACGGCGGCTCCGCGCATACGGGATATGACCCGCATTGAATTTGGCACCAGCACCTGTCAGGTGGAAGGGCACATGGTGCCGGTGGCGGATTTGCAACTCGGTGCCGGTGATGCGGTGTTTTTTGAACATCATGTCATGTTGTGGAAAGATGATTCAGTTCCGCTGGAGAACCTGTCATTAAGCGGCGGCGTAACCCGGTTATTTGCGGGCATGCCCTTCAGCATTTCCATGGCCAAAGGTCCGGGGCATATCGCCTTTTCCCGCGATGCTTCCGGAGAACTTGTCGTCCTGCCCATGCACCCGGGCATGGAAATGGATGTGCGCGAACATGCCTTTGTGCTGGCCTCGCATTCCCTGGAATATTCATTTGTGCGGGTCAAGGGATTGGCGAATATATTTTTTGGCGGCGAGGGAATGTTCATGGACCGCTTCGTCACCCATACCGCACGCGGCTTACTGATGCTGCATGGCTATGGCAATGTTTTTCAACGCACGCTGAAACCGGGCGAAAGCATTCTTATTGAGCCGGGGGGATTTTTATACAAAGATTCTTCCGTGGCCATGGATGTGGAATTTCAGAAAATCGGCGGCTCATTCCTGGGTGGAAAAGCCATGGCGATGGCACGGGTGCGCGGTCCCGGGCGCGTCGGGATTCAATCGATGTATCATCACCATCATCAGGATCGGAAGTAAGGGTTAACGCGATGGATCAGCCACAGACACCTTCTACCACGGCCCGCTGTCAATGGTGCGGTAATTCGTTTGCCGCTGTTGCGGCTTTGACCAATTGCCCGCGCTGCGGGGCACCGCTGCGCGTCGCGGCACGCCGTGATGATGCGGGATGGACTGAATTGCCGCCGGTTGCGGATATGGCCCGTATACAGTTGGGGGCCGGTTCCGTACAAATTGAAGGCCATTGCGTGCCGGTGGCGGATTTTAATTTGGCGGCGGGCCAACATATTTATTTTTCGCATCATTATCTTTTGTGGCGGGATGATCAGGTGCTGATGGGGCAGATGTCGCTGCGGCAGGGCTTTACCCGCCTGTTTGCCGGCCTGCCGGTATTCATGCTCGAAGCCCATGGCCCCGGACGCCTGGCGCTATCACGGGATGAGCCGGGGGAGACCGTGGCGGTTCCGTTAAATCCCGGTCAGGCGGTGCATGTGCTGGAGCACAAATTTCTGGCCGCCACCGGGCCGGTGAGTTATGACTGGACCGACCTTGGAATTTTTTTCCTGGTGCGCAAAGGCAATAATTCCGACGAGCAAGAATATGTATATCCCATCGGGCGTTATATCGATATATTCCGCTGCGACAAGCAGCCGGGCCTGTTGCTGCTGCATTGTGCGGGAAATTGCTTTCAGCGGACCCTGGCACCGGATGAAACGCTTCTGGTAAAGCCGCGTTCGTTGATTTATTCCGATGTTTCGGTCCACCTTGGGTTGCATTTTGAATATCCCCGCCACGCCGGAATGCTGCGACGCCGGCATATATGGCTGCGGCTAAGAGGCCCCGGCCGCGTGGCCATACAGTCCTGCTATGAAGGCATCGAAATGGAAAACAGCCCCAATATCATGGAATCCTTTGGCTCAACATCCCGCGCCTGGTAAAGCAATGAAAGGTTGTAACATGATACGGCCATCGCCTGGCCGCTTGCAGCTTAAAAGCGGCTTCAAGGAGGCAATACATCAAACTAATGCACGCGAAACCGTTGTGGATCAAAACCAGCCAAACGAGGCTTGAGCGGTTTGTCGCCCCGCCCAAGGTCGGGCTACCGACGGCACCGGACTGAACATGCTTATGGCTGCTTCCTTCCGGACCTGACCAGGTTCACAGTCAACCCGTGCATCGGGCCCGACCATGGCCGGGGCGCACGCGCGAACCAGAATGATAACACGCCTTGAAGAATCTGGCCAACCGCAAACGACCAACTGTACTGTTTCAATAGAAATGTCACGGGTACTCGTTTCAATAGAAGTGTCACCCC
>DAHVEJ010000074.1 GCA_027313145.1 Phycisphaerales bacterium
CCGCGTTATGAATATGTAAAAATGTTTGAAAAAACCGGCCATCCCAATATCATCAAACTGGCCGCGGCAACCGTTGTGCCTTCGTATGATCTGGGCGCTCACTGGAGCACCATCAGTTTCCTGTTCTTTACCAATAATAAATTCCATGGTGCCCGCATGGGCGATGCGATGGTATGCTGCCACGGTTCTTGGGACAGCGTCAAACTTGTGGGGTATCGCCTGCAGTTAATCAAATTTGATCCCTGGACCGGCAAACCCTATGGGTCCGAGATCATGGTGTCCACACTCGGTGACCATGGCAAAAAGGTTCTGGCCCGCCCGGTAAACTGTCTGGAAGATACGGATGGCTCTGTAATATTCAGCTCCGATTCCAACGGCTGTATTTACCGTCTGGCGTGGGCAGGCACTAACAAGTAAAGTCCAGGCCCCATAAAAACTGTCTCAATGCGGTTGCCCTGGGAGCCTGCCCGGATGTATCGCCGTGCCAGTAACAACCTCAACCCTGCTTTGTGTGTTGATTTGCATGGATCATTGTCCCGCTCCTATGATGGAGGAGGTTATTGCAGGAGTTGTCATGAGTTCTACGGTAGTTACCCAGCCTTCAGCGACCGAAGCTAATCGGCTTTCATCCCGAACGATTCACGAATCGGTCGGTAGCACCGTAGCCACCAGTCAGGTGCCCGACGCCACGGGCCATTTCGGCCCTTATGGCGGCGTGTATGTGCCGGAAACACTCATGGCCGCCGTGCGCCAGTTATCCGAGGAATACCAACGCGCCGGCAAAGACCCGGCGTTTGAGAAAGAATTAGAATATTACCTGCGGCAATTTGTGGGACGCAAAACCCCGCTGTATTTCGCACAGCGCCTTACAGAGCTTGCCGCCGGAGCACAGATTTATCTCAAACGTGAAGACCTCGCTCATACCGGCGCGCATAAAATCAATAACACGATCGGGCAGGGACTTCTTACCTTAAGAATGAAGAAAAAACGGGTAATCGCGGAGACCGGAGCGGGGCAGCACGGCGTGGCCACAGCTACAGCCGCCGCGGCATTTGGACTGCAATGCGACGTTTACATGGGTTCCGAGGATATTCGCCGCCAATCGCTGAATGTGTTTCGCATGCGGCTTATGGGGGCGCGCGTGGTGCCGGTTGAAAGCGGTTCACGAACGCTTAAAGATGCAACCAATGAGGCCATGCGCGACTGGATGGGTTCCGTTGAGCATACGCATTACATTATCGGCAGCGTGGTGGGGCCACACCCGTTTCCCCAAATTGTCCGTGATTTTCAAAGCGTGATCGGCAAAGAAACACGCGCACAGTCACTGGAAATGCTCGGACGCCTGCCTGATGCAATCGTGGCGTGTGTCGGCGGCGGATCCAATGCCGCGGGTATGTTCTACCCTTTCGTGGATGATGCAAACGTCAAACTCTTCGGCGTTGAGGCCGGCGGGCGCGGCATGATGGCCGGAGAACACGCCGCATCTTTAAGCATGGGACAGCCCGGCGTGCTGCACGGATCACTTTCCTATGTGCTGCAGAATAGTGATGGACAAACGTCCGAGGTTCACAGCGTCAGCGCCGGATTAGATTACCCCGGCGTGGGGCCGGAACACGCCTATTGGAAAGATACCCACCGCGTAGAGTATGTCAGCATCTCCGACCGCGAAGCACTGGATGCGTTTAGTCTCCTGGCGAGGCGCGAGGGAATCATACCGGCCTTGGAATCCGCACATGCCATCGCTTACGCCGTTAAGTTGGCCGGCACAATGCGTAAGGATCAGATCCTGATCGTCAATTTAAGTGGTCGCGGCGATAAAGATTGCATGGAAGTTTCGCGGCTGATCGACGAACAATCTGCGGCGGGAAGGAAGGCGTAGCATGGCACAGAAAAAATTCTCAAATCCCTCGAATATGGCAATCAACACCGGCGCGTGCAGTACGCTTATTCTGGCGGGTGTGATTTTGGCGTTGGCGGGTTGTGGCAAAGCTCCCATGCGGCCGCAATCCGCCCTGCGATCCCCCTCCGGCTATAACGACGGCCAGGCGTCGCTTTTGAATGCTCCCGGACCGCACCCGTTGGTGGTGGTAACATTGCCCAATACCCGCAATGGCAAACCGCATGTGGATACGGTGTTAAGTGTGCTGGCACCCCATACCGCTGCTGCTTCCGCGGCACCGCCGCCACCTCCCCCGACTACGACGACCATGCAGGTGCATGAAGAAGCGGTGCCGGCTACGAGGCCGGGGAGGTAAAGGAGTTAGGAACTGGCTTGGGGTATAGGTTACAGGTTGTTTACAAAACGGGACCGGGTTCAGTCAGGGGGCGAGAATGCGGGGGTGGGTCGTTGTAATTCGGGATGTGATCGCAAAAAGTTGTGAATTTGTGTGTGGATAAAGAGCCGCTATACTGGTGCTGGGTTAAGCCTGATTTTCAGGCGTGACCGCGCACTAGTATTAGTGAATGTGCACACCCGACAAAGGAGATTCCGGTGGCCGAAGATTATGTGTTATTGGCGGAAGCCCGAAAACTTGGCGAATTGATCGGCAATCAGGATGCCATCAAAGAATACAGAGAATTATCGCGTCAGCTTGAATTGGACATCGGAGCCAAAAGCCTGCTGGAGCAGTTTGAGCAACTCATGGAGCAATTGTCCATGAAAGAAGCCTCCATGCAGCCCATTGAGATTGCGGAAAAGCAAAAGGCGCAGTCCCTGCAGCAAAGCGTGGCCATGCACCCGTTGCTGAAAAAACTTATTGGTTCGCAAATGCAATACATGGAACTGATGCGCAAAGTCCAAGAAGCCATCACGGCCGGTATTAACCAGCCGGAGGCGGCATCCGCGGAACAAATTCAGCAGCCGGCCGCATCCAAGCTTATTCTTTGAGCTTTAACTTGGGACCAGCCACCATAAGTAACGCCGGGGGCGGCACATGGGTTAAATCCCCGGGCACCATGATGCGTTGATGCACCAGAAACGCTTGGCCTGGAGCAGATTTTTCCAGTAACTTGGCCTGAAGCCGCATTTGGTTAAGTGCCGTAATGGTGGAATCTTCTCTCCCTTGCAGTTTGGTTCTCTGAAGTTGTGCTTCGGTCAGTTGGGCCATGTAGCCGCTCATTAAAGCCTGGTAGTTTAAGTCTACATAGCCAGTCTGCATGTAACTATAATTTTGCGCTACCTGCAGGTATCCGATCGACGCGTTAAGGGAATTAATCTGCCTGACAAGCTGTTGAATTTGCTGCTCTACGCCACGCAAATATAACCGCGCGGAATCATATTGGGCCTGCAGGGCACTTTTTTGTTTTTCATAATACGCCATTTTGATGGCCATTTGTTTGTGCAAAGCCGTGGGAACCCACGTGGCACCCAGGCGGTACAACCCTTTCCGAGCCATAAGCGTCTGCATTTTTACATCTGCCTGAGTGAACAGATGGCGTAAGTTTTGATACAGTATCGCGGCATGGTTGCCCGAGTAATGATTTAACGCAATAAAAATATTGTCCAGCAGCAGTCGATTTCCGCTGTCGAGATTCAATGCCTTGCGATAGTAAACCAAGGCGCGCGGCTGCTGCCGCTGATGATAGGCCGTAATGGCCAAATCATTATCGGCGATGACATTTTTGGGGTTTTTCGCCAATACCGCGGAAAAGTGCCGTGATGCGGCGTTGTAATTGCCCGCACGATAGTCCAATGCGCCGAGAATAATTAGCGCCTTGCCGTTACTGGGGTTTATTTTCAATGCCGCTTGGGCCAGCGCGCCGGCGGCCTCAAATTTTCCAGCCTTGTAGTTTGTCAGCGCCGTTTCCATCTTGGCAGTGGACTGTGCTTTCAACGCTTTTACCTGCTGGGCGGAAACCCACTTGCCGCCAAATCGGACAAATCCCAGCGAGCGATATTGTTGATATTTAATGAGTTCGGCCTGTGCCTTTTTCAGAAATGCGGAATGCGGGTAGTGGGCCATATAATCAGTGATGGATTTAATAATGGTATCCAGACTGGTTTGGCGGCCGATATTGTATTGCAGCGCGCTGAAGGCATTTTTTGCCGCGGTCGCCGGGCTGGCCGGCCCGCCGAGTTCGATACTCGCCAGATCCTTTACCGGTACCTCAAATATAACGCCATGGTTCGGCGTAATGACGTACTTATTCCCATTGCGGTCCAAGTGCCCCTGGATTACCCGGCCATCGGTAAGGGTAATCGTGTCGGCGTGCAATGCTGAGGCGGCCAAGGTTATTAGAACACCAGCCAGCGATACAAAACGCGCTTTCATCGGTGAACTCCTTATATGCCGCAGGCCCGAGCATTTTTTCAGCCACGAAGGTTCAGGATCACCTATATTGTAACCATTTGTTCCCATGCCTGTCTATATAAAAATGCCAGATAAACTTATACCCATTGACTTGTATGCCATATTGGAGTTATAAGCCGCTTTATGGGAAAGATTGTTTGATACTTTACAGCTCTTCTCCCAGCAGGTTAATACGATTTTCGTGGAGGTATTTCTTATGATCCGGCATTGCAAATCCCGCGCGGCTGATTTGTCGCATAAGGCTTCCGGCCAAAAGTTGGCAAGCGTGCTTCTGGTTGCCGCCGCTGCTATGGCGACCGGCTATTATTCCGGTAACCTGCAAGCTGCGGATACCCCCACCATCTGGTCGGGTGGCAGCACGACGGACAGTTTCTGGAATGATGCTGCCAATTGGTCGGCGGGAGTTCCCAATAACGGCACGCCGACGGGTTCCATTTATGATGCCACGATTGGCACCACAACGCGGCTACCTGCGGACCTTGACGGGGGAAGTTTTACGGTGGGCCAAATCTTAGTGACCGCCACCGGCACGGTTATCACCAACACCAACACTTCCGCCGCCAATTTAACAGTTGATCCGGCTTCCATGGCTACGCCTGCCGGTTCAAACATCGCCGGTAATATTGACGGGGGTTCCGCCGGTGGTATTACCTTGACCTTTGGCAGTGGCACCGCGGCGGCTGTTACCAGCACGATTTCCGGAAACCTGATTAACAAGCTGGCTTTGGTGATTAATCAACCCACCGGCAAACTGGTGCTTTCCGGCAATAATACCTTCACCGGCGGGACCACACTTACCGCCGGCACCTTGTCCATTTCATCAGATAGTCAGCTCGGTGCGGGTGCCGTGACATTTACCGGCGGCACGCTGCAAACCACTGCCGCCATTACTGATGCCCGCGCGATCACGCTTAATTCCGGCAGTGGAACGATCGACACTGACGGCCAAGGGGACTTATTTTCCGGTGTGCTAAGCGGCACCGGGGGATTAACCGTTCTAAGCTCAACAACGGGGGGTGTCCTGACACTTTCGGCGGCCAATACCTACACCGGTGCGACTACCATTACCAGTGGCACGCTGGCTCTTGCGGGTACCGGCAGCATTGCAGGCTCCAGCGGGGTAACAGTTGCGTCCGGTGGAACGTTGGACATTTCCCAGACTACCGGCGGTGCGACTTTATCGGGCCTCAATGGCACCGGCGGCACAGTCTCGCTTGGGGCTCAGGCCCTGACGCTTGATGTCACGGGAACCGACTCGTTTGGCGGTGTTATTCAAGATGGGGGAATTGGCGGCGGCACGGGTGGAATTCTCAATAAAATCGGGTCCGGTACCGAAGTTTTAACGGGTGCTAACACGTATACCGGTGGTACGAACATTTCCGCGGGTACCCTGGTGGCTGGCGCGCCAAACGCATTGGCTGGCGGAATTGTTACAGTCGCCGGGACCTCGTCCGCCACCACGACCTTGGAATCGTCCACTTATTATGATGCTTTTTCCACGGGCATTACAGCCGCCACTCCCGAAGCCATCAGCGTACAGGGCTATAGCCAGAACGCCAATTCCACGTTGAATATCGTGGCGTTCTCCTCAAGTTCCGCAGCTATAACTGTTGATTCACTGGCTGTTGCCGGCACCGCAGTGGCGAATTTAAATGGAACCGCCAACATTCTTGTCGTCAATTCAGCCAATTTGTTGAACTATGGCCAGTTGCATGATTTTGACACCATGACGATTGTCACCGCCGGTGCCACCCCCGTCGGCGTCACCGCGGCCGGTGGTTTATCGCCCACAGCTTCAGGCGCAACATCGCTGGAAACCGGCGGCGTAACTTACGGTAGCGGTTTTAATAAAGTTACCGTTGGCGAGTTGCCAAGCGCGTCTCCCGTGGATTTGTATGAATCTACGACCTCTAGCGGTGTAACGGTAATGGTCCAGACGCTGTTTGGTCCGGATGGAAAAAATGCCAACCAAAAAGCGGTTGGGCAATATATCGATGCTAATTTTACGCCGGAAAATTCGAATATTTCATCCGCTGCAAAAAGTCTTCTTATCTCCATGAGTTCGCTTTCTTCCGCGGGAGTGGCGCAAGCACTTGCGGAAATGACGCCGGCCATTTACGGCGGCTTGGCCAACGCATCTATCCAAAACAGTGTCTTTACCAGCCAGCAGGTGTTTTCGGAAATCTCCAACAGCTTTACCGCTCCCGGATTTAATATGAGCGGTTTATCTCTTTTACAGACCAACCAGCAGGACCCCTTTGCCCAATCACTGGAATCGGCCATGAGTTCGACCGGCCAAATGGCTGCTGATTCGACCAATTATCTTGACGCCATGAATAACTCGACTATGGATTCCTCCGGCCAGACTGCTGGAAGATGGTCCGGTTTCGCGGCCGGTGAATTGGTTTTAGACCGTCTGCCGCAAACCACCAACACGCAGTCCGCACAGCATCTTGAAAGCGGCGGAGTGTTAACCGGCGTGGATTATCGGCTCAATAAGTATCTGCTGATCGGTGGTATGTTCAATTGGTTGTACTCCGGCACGACCTTGGATTCTCTCGGTTCCCGCCAGAGCACAGAAAGTTATTCGCCCGGTATCTTTGTTGGATATAGTCAAAAAAATATTTTCGTCGACGCCTTGGTATCGTACACGTATAACGATTATAAAATTGACCGCAATGTCAATATTCCAAACTCTGCCGCCACCGTTACAGGTAAACCCACCGGCAATCAATACGACGCCGCCACGCTGGGCGGATACCTCTTCCCGATAACGTCTCAATTGAAAATCGGACCCGCCGGTGGCATAGGTTATACTCACGCCGACATCGCGGGCTTTAGTGAAAGCGGAAGTCCAATTGCCTTGACGGTGGGGCAACAGCATGTTGATTCGCTGCGCAGTCTCATCGGTTTTCAGGGCCAGTATACTGTGTTGTCAACGCGCTATTTTGAGGACAACACCGCCATGACCCGTCCAACTCTCAGTGTAAGCCTCAATGCTTATTGGCAACATGAATTTTTGAATTCGGGCCGGGATATAACTTCCAGCATCAATGGTTTGGGCGGCGGGTCATTTGTGTATCAGACCGGTTCACCATCACGCGATTCAGCCTTAATGGGTTTAGGGGTTAATGGCAGCCTTTGCCATGGCATAACCGTTTTCGCGAATTATGAATTACAGATGGGCGATAAAAAGCAATTTGCCCAAACCATGATGGTTGGTGCGGCGGTGAGTTTCTAGAGTTCTTCGCATCGGCGGCATTCTACGGCTATAATCCCGTCTTGACGTGCAAAGGATGCACGGATGATGGAATTGAGGTACGCCAGATGAATCCAATCGCGAAGCAGGACCCCGAACTTTGGCAGGCCATTGGTGATGAACAGGCCCGGCAGGAATCCACGCTGGAGCTTATTGCCAGTGAAAATCACGTTTCCCCGGCCGTCATGGCCGCCGCGGCTACGCCCTTGACTAATAAATATGCCGAAGGCTATCCCGGTAAACGGTACTACGGCGGCTGCCAATTTGTGGACGTTGTTGAGAATCTTGCACGTGATCGTGCCCGGCAACTGTTTGGTTGCGATCACGCCAATGTTCAACCGCATTCCGGATCTCAGGCCAATCAGGCGGTATTCCTGGCGGCGCTGAATCCCGGTGATACGATTCTGGGTTTGCATTTAGATCATGGCGGCCACCTTACGCATGGCAAGTCGGTGAATCTTTCCGGCAAATGGTTCAAAGCGGTGCATTACACGCTGGACCCTAAAACCGAACGCATCGATCTGGCTCAAGTACGCAAGCTGGCGCAGGAACATAAGCCAAAATTAATTATTACCGGTGCCAGCGCCTATCCCCGCGCCTGGGATTTTGCGGCCTTTGCGGAAATTGCCCATGAAGTCGGTGCGCTGCAGATGGCGGATATGGCGCACTTTGCCGGGCTTGTCGCCACCGGTCTGCATCCGTCCCCCGTGCCGCATGCGGATTTTGTCACCACCACCACCCATAAAACGCTGCGCGGCCCGCGATCCGGTATGACCCTGTGCAAAGCGGACTGGGCCAAGAAAATTGACTCAGCCGTATTCCCCGGCTTGCAGGGCGGACCTCTGATGCACATTATCGCGGCTAAAGCTGTCGCCTTTGGTGAGGCGCTTAGACCGGAATTCACAATCTATTGTCAGCAGATCATCAAGAACGCGCAAATGCTGGCCGAGGAATTAACCCGGCGTGGATATCGCCTGGTCTCCGGCGGTACCGACAACCACCTCATGCTCATTGATCTGCGCACCAAAGATGCCAATCTTACCGGTGCTGCCGTTGAACAATGGTTGCAGGCGGCGGGCATTATTGTCAATAAGAACATGGTTCCATTTGATACCCGCAAAGCCATGGAAACGTCGGGTATTCGCGTGGGTACACCCGCGTTAACCACCCGCGGCCTCAAGGAATCGGAGATGAAAAAAGTCGCCGAATGGTTTGATCGTGCCGCATCCAGCGCGGGTGATGAAAAAACTCTGTGCCGCATTCGCGGTGAAATTTCCGAATTCACCCGGCAATATCCGCTGCCGCACCTTGAGTGCAATGTGGCCGCAGCGCAACACACGCGGGAACCAGCCGATGTTGCCGCGCGATAGTACCGACTGGGGCTTTTGTGAACGGCGAAATTCTGATTCTTCAGCACGCGGCTAGTGAACACGCGGGAAATATCGCCGCCGCTTTGCAGCGCGCGAACCGGCCCTACCTGACCGTGGAGGTATTTGCCGGTCAAAGTGTTCCCGATGACCTGGGCAAATTTGTCGGCCTGATTGTCATGGGTGGCCCCATGAGTGTCTATGAGCACGCCAAGTACGGCTTTATCCCGGATGAACTGCAACTGATCACACGAGCGCTGGACCATGGCAAGCCGATCCTTGGCGTGTGCCTGGGCAGCCAGTTATTGGCGGCGGCACTGGGGGCCAAGGTATTTGCCGGACCGCGCAAAGAAATTGGCTGGCACAATGTTTCTAAATTGCCCAGCGCCGGTGGAGATGTCTTATTTGATGCGTTGCCGGATAACTTTATGGCGATGCACTGGCACGGCGATATTTTTGATCTACCCGGCGGAGCTGTCCCGCTGCTGCGGTCTGATTTAACGGCTCTCCAGGCATTTCGGTACGGAAAAAACGCCTATGGCTCACTATGCCATCTGGAATTGACCTATCCCCAGATCGACCGCATGGTTCAGGAATTCCGCACTGAGTTGGATCAAGCAGGCGTATCAGGACAGGAAATTTTGCAGCAGTGGCCCCGGTACGGCGCATCGCTGGAACGCCTCGCGGGGGAATTATTTTCCCGGTGGGTAGCATTGCTGGCATAACTTTTCAACCCGCCGGTCTCATTGAATAATTGGAGTAGGCTTGTGCACGATCATATAACCATCCAAATCGCCTGGCTGCCCCACGGCAAAGGACTGGATAATCCATCATATCAAACGCTGCACAGCGCGGGTATGGATTTGCAGGCGGCGGTGGTTGAGCCGGTAGTTATTGCTCCGCAGCAGCGTGTGTTGATACCCTGCGGTTTTGTCATGGCGATTCCGGATGGCCATGAAGCGCAAATTCGGCCGCGCTCCGGATTGGCGTTAAAAAATGGGATCACGTTGCCCAATTCCCCCGGCACCATCGATGCGGATTATCGCGGAGAACTGAAAATTATTATGATTAATCTGGGTTCCGAACCATTTACGGTAACCCGCGGCATGCGCATCGCCCAAATGGTCATCGCCCCGGTCACGCGAGCCGCCTGGCAGCCAGTGGATTCGCCGGAGCACCTGTCATCCACCGCCCGTGGCACCGGCGGTTTCGGAAGTACCGGGCATTAACGCCTCGCGATAAAATAATTGGAGCGAATAAATATTTCCCGCGAGTGCGACGCCCGCGTTGAGTGCGTCCGCACGAATTGGTTAGCAGCTCGCAGCGGTGTCAGTGCGCAAGCCGATCATTCGGGAGGTCCAAGCGTCATTGTCGGGAAATGTCATTTGCTCAACGGAAAGTGCCACTGACTACAAACTCGAAAAGCTCCTTTTTCGAACTGCGTTTCCGGATGTTTTCCACCGCCACGCCATGAAAGCCGCTGTGGACCATGATGTCACGGTATATCTGTTCTGTTGGGACCATAACGTCGTAAAACCGTGAATTGCCGACAACGTAATGCACGGTGGCTCCATCGCAGAGCTTGTGCGTCAATGCGCGAAAGTGCAGCATACAATCCGCAAAATACTTGTGGACATACAGAGATAATATCCGACTGTGGTCTCCGATTCCCTTAAGGATTGTAGCGAAGCCGTCACTGGCAACCTCGGGTGCGCTTTCGGGCCGCCATCGTGTGAGGTTGCTTGTTGCACATCCCCATGTGCCGCCGATGGCTTTCCAATCAAGCTCGCCAGCTTGCCGGCCGTCTTGCAGAAACCCAAGCCAATACATATACGGCCGCAGTTCACGGACATAACTCATCCGGTTGGGGTATGGCGGGGAGGTAATTACGCAGGAATATTTTCCGGCAGGCAACATGTCGAGTACCCGTGAGTCTCCCAAAAAGGCTTTAGCCAAGCCAGCCCCGACCGGTGTTTCCGCGGCGTTGACGATTTCAGCGAGCCTCCGTTTGAACAAGTTCCGCAGACTAGCCGCACTATCGCATTCCGCCAGAATATGCTCGCTGATTTTAGCCTTAAAGGACATGGATTGATGGCCGAACGAAACTGCGGCCGTTTCAATAGCGGTGCGGCAAAATGCGGAGAAAAGCAGATTTCGTGCCTGCTCGCCAAATTCGACCTGCTTGATGGCCGAAAAAAGTAGGCCAAGTGCGTTCAAATCCGCTGCGGACCACCATTTCTCAATATCCTTGATAGGGGGATACCAAGGGGCACCGTCACTTTCAATTACACGTAACTGATTGCCGAACTCCGTTACGGCGCGGAGATCGGACGGCGAATAGGTTGCAAATTTAGCATTCGCCAACCAAATCAGGAAGGGATTGACATCAACGGTGTCACAGGGAACTCCCTGTTCGGCGCAAGTCAATGCAGTTGTGCCGGTACCGCAGAAGGGGTCAAGTACCCGGGATTCCGGCGTCAGGCCTTTCACCAACCGTTCCACTAAATGCCGTGAATAGGCTGGCGTCAGGCGCAGCCATCCATGCCGTCCGAGATCACGATTGGCCTTGAAAGTTAAAATTTCACGGCGTCCGGTGACTTGGCCGGCGCTGGCGGTGCTGTCGTGGAATAAAAGTTGTTGACCGTCAGATTTCACTTACCAGTTTCCTTAAAACGCTTTCAATCTGTTCCCTGAGCGAGCCCGAATTGCGGCGAAAAAAATCCGCTAGGTCATAGCCTACGACCTCCCTCATGAAAGTATAGGTACTGTCAAGGGCCGTCCCCTCCGTTGTTCCCCGCAGTAGCAGCCAGCGGGCCCGCGCATAGCGCGTGGCGACATCATGGTCTATCTGCGTAGACAATAGCAGCACCGCTGGAATATACCGGTGAGCATACGCGTTTGAAGCATTTGCTACATCCGCATTTTGCCGCTTGCTGTCCTTGCTTTTGTAGCCTTGGCGGATCTCGAATACGGCCCCCTGGAGTCCGGAACGGCTGTCTTTTGGGATGCCGAGTTCGCCGGCCGCCTGCTCAAGCCAACGTGCTACCCGTTTCCTTGCATCCGCGTTCGCAACTGCCGAGGTGGAAATGCGTGCATCTAACGTTAATTTTCGCTCCCCATCGCCAACCGATTTTACCAGATAGGACCAAGCCGCGTCCTGGGAACTAATTCCAAGGTGATCCTTCAGAATTTCCACCAGAGCCCACTGGCATCCCAGGCCAATTTGGCGATAAACAGAGGTCATTCCTCCCGCAGCTTTGTGAGCGGCGTAAAGCAGCGGTGAACTCAGGCCAAACCACGAATAGAAGGGATCTGCTTCGTAAAGCGATTGAAAACCACTTAACGTGAGACCCGTTCGCCCGGATTGTCCGAACTTGGGTCTATACGTTGCGCATACCGACACTGCATTCGTGATAATTTCAAGGTATTTCTCGTCGGCGCGTGGTGTCATTATTTTTTTTCGTCCCAGTTACCTTCAACTCCCAATCTTACGGTGCTCATCAGGGTAACACACCCGTGTCACTCGAGGCAAATAGAAAGAGAGCCGTCCTATGCAGATCACGCCTGAATCTTTTTCCGATAATATTCAATCGTCCGTTTAAGGCCTTCGCGGCGATTCACTACGGGAGTCCACTGCAGTAGATTTTTTGCCAGCGTGATATCCGGGCAGCGCTGACGCGGATCATCCGGTGGCAGTGGCATGCGGATGATTTCGCTTTTTGACCCGACCAGTTCCCGGATTTCCTCCGCCAATTGCAGCACGGTGACTTCATCGGGATTGCCGATATTCACCGGCAAATGATACGGCTGCAATTCCATGAGCATGATAAAGCCGCGAATTTCATCCTCCACATAGCACAAGGATCGGGTTTGTGAACCATCGCCCTGCACGGTCAGCGGCTCGCCTTTCAGCGACTGCTTGATAAAGGCCACGACCACGCGCCCGTCATCAATGGCCAGACGGGGGCCGTAGGTATTGAAAATTCGGACAATGCGGGTATCCACTCCGCGCTCGCGATGATAAGCCATGGTGGCGGCTTCCATGAAACGCTTGGCTTCATCGTACATGCTGCGCATACCCACGGGATTCACATGTCCCCAGTAGGTTTCGCGCTGCGGATGTTCCAGCGGATCGCCGTAACATTCGCTGGTGGAAGCGATGAACATACGGGCTTTACACCGTTGAGCCAGTTCCAGCAATGCTATCGTTGCCATGGCATTCACCTTCAAGGTGATCACCTGATGCTTCACATATCCCACCGGACTGGCCGGGCTGGCCAGATGCCAGATTCGTTGGTATTGGCCGGCGGCAACCTCAGCCGGCAGGCCCGCGGCCAAGTCGTGTTCAATAAGTCTGAAGTGCGGATTATTTTCCAGGCTCCGCAAATTCTCCCGTGCGCCGGTAATCAGGGAATCCACACCGGTTACGTCATGCCCCATGCCCACCAGCGCTTCCGCCAGATGTGATCCGAGAAAACCGGCGGCACCCGTCAAAAGTACCTTCATCGGCTCCGTGCGGCAACTGGCGGGAATTTCCAATTTCATTCTCTGCTTTCCTTTATGGCGTACTTTCATCGACCGGATCAGTCATGCACCATGACTTTCCTGATCTGGCCGTCCAGCAATCAAGTCGACGCATTTTAAGCGTAAAAACCCCGCACCGCCATGGCCGCGTGGCAACGGGGGAACTTAGCGATTATCATGCCAACAGTATTGGATTGATCGACGGTTGTCGCGTGGCGTCTGCGGCGAACGTCCGCGACGCATGACTCTGCGGAGGAACGTGCAATGATTGTCAATGTAAGACGATTCGCTATTTTCATCGGCGGGGTTCTATGCACACTGCCGGTGCTTGCAGTACATCCTGCACCAATCAAGGCGAACACGCCCGCTGCCGTCGCCCTTGCATCGGCCACGCGGCATGCGGATATTTTGATATTCCCAAAGGGCAAAGCCGAGGTCTCCATACCATTTACTCTCGTGGATGGCGTTCCGGTTACATCCGCGGTAAGGATAAACGGCAAGTTCGCGGGTCGTTTTGTTATCGATACCGGTGCGCAGAAAACATTTATCAGCCGCGCTTTGGCAAATCACTACCACTTGCCCGCGGCGCTGCAACTACATATTACGTGTGAACGGTGCCGCGTCGACATTCGTCGCGTAAAGCACTTGCAGATTGGCCCAATCACGTTGGTCGATGACCCAATCGACACGGCAGGCCTGACAAAGGTCAAGAACTCAATGGTGAAAGCCATTGTTGGCAGCATTGGCGGCGATATTCTGGGGCAGATGCCATTTAGCGTGGATTATCGGAATTCCAAGGTAATTTTTTATAATCCGAAATCATTTCAACCGCCGCAAAAGGCAACAGCGTATCCCATCGGGATTTTTGGGGGTGCCGCGAAAACAAAGGATGGTATTCTCGCATCAAGATTATTTACCCGGATGGGTTCGCCGACGCTCGCTGGCACGCTCAATGGCAAACCCATCCGCTGGTGCCCTGACACCGGAACCACCGTAGCCTTCACGCTTATGCCGATGTTCGTCCACGAACACCCGGAACTGGTCAATTGGCAATGTTTTCTTATGAACACACGGAATTTTCAACTTCAGGGGCAGGTGTTCGGCACGAAACACATTAGTATCAGCATATTAGGGGAGAAAATCAATAACGTTGACCACGCTTATGCCATTGCCGCGAAACCTTGGCAGTTAAAACAGGAAAATTTTTCTGATCCTCAAGTGCTGATCGGCGGCAGATTTCTGCGGAGCTACCGCCTGACGTTTGACTACGCCGCGAAGAAAATGTGGGTGCAACGGAACCCGCCGCTTTCCTACCAAGCCCAGCTTGCGGACGGCCTAAATCCGAACCAATCCGACCCCATTGGAGAAACGCCGTTGATGCACGCGGCCTTCCAAGGTGATCTTGCGGGTGTAACGGCCCTGTTGCACGCCGGTGCCGACCCGTTGGCAAGAGATAAATCAGGTCTTACGGTATTGGACTACGCGGCGATGGGCGGCAATAGCCAAATAATAAAGCTGCTGCTCGCGGGGGCGGCGAAAAAAGAGGTCAATGACGGCGGCGCGGTCTGGACGCCGCTCACGTTCGCCGTAGCCCATGTAAACGACCGGGCCGCATGGAAAGCCTTGGTAAAAGCGGGTGCAATGGTAAACGCTGGATCGAATCCGATGTACACGCCACTATTGGCGGCGGTGCGAGTTGGTAACTCAACGGCGATCCGATGGTTGATTCAACACGGCGCGAACGTCAACGGCAGGGGCAGTGGCGACGAGACCCCGGTTATGGCTGCAGCATGCTACGGGAATTTTAGGGTGTTGAACTTGCTTCGTGCGCACGGCGCGGAACTCCACGCCCGAGATTCGAGGGGGAATACGCCCCTGTCTTACGCTGCGGCAGCCGGAGGCCATGTTGCAATGCTCAAGCTCTTGCTCTCAAAGTCGGGCGGAGGTTTCCCCGTAAACGGCCCAAATTCCGACGGAGAAACGCCGCTGATGCTTGCGGCAATAAGGGGCCAGAACAAGGCCGTCCGATTCCTCTTGAAATCAGGAGCCGGGGTTAACCTGGTCGCGCCGGGAAAGGAGAACGAGTCTGCTCTTTTGTTTGCAGCATTTCACGAACAACCCAAGATGCTTGAACTCTTGATTCGCCATGGGGCAAAGGTGAACGCCAGGAGTGCTACGGGCGCGACGCCGCTGATGTGTGCGTCGGAACGGGTGAATGTTGGCGACATGGATATACTTCTCAAAAATAGGGCGGATATAAACGATCGCGATTTAAATGGAATTTCTGCGCTTGAGGCGGCCGCCGCCTCCGGTTGCGGAAGGGGAGTGAGCCTTTTGCTGGCGCATGGCGCGGATGTCAATACCTCGGACGACCTGGGCCGCACGCCATTGATGGCCGCAGTGTTGCGAAGCGGCCCAGGGACGGTCAACGCCTTGATCAAAGCAGGGGCGAATGTGAATGCGCGGGCCGCCGGGAAACAATTTGTCTGTGCGCTCGATCTCGCCGCACGGGCCGGCAACCGAGCGATCATCGGCGAGCTTGTCCGGCACGGTGCCAAGGTCAATTCCACCGATTCTTTCGGGCGCACGCCCCTGATGTTTGCCGTCGGCAACGGCCACCTTCCCGCCGCCTCGTTGCTTATCCGGTCCGGTGCCAATGTCAACGCCCGGTTAGCCGCCTCGAGCAACTTGGACGTGCTGGAAGTCGCCGCCCAGTTTGGCAACCCACGCATCATTGCCCTGCTTACCCGGCATGGCGCTATGGTGAATGCCGCCGACCGACTTGGGCATACCCCCCTGATGATCGCGGTCGCGCACGGACATTTGCGGGCAGCTTTGGCCCTGATCAAGGCCGGGGCGAATATCCACACAAAATCACTGAGCTCCCACCTTGGTGTTGTCGCCCTCGCGGTATCCCGTAATCACCCGAAAATGGTTTCAATGCTTATCAGCCATGGTGCCAAAGTCGACCAGCGCTACGCACTGCGCCGCACGCCTCTGATCCTGGCAGCGTCCAAAGGTTTTCTTGCCTGTGTCCAGGCCCTGTTAAAAGCCGGAGCGAATGTGAACGCGCAAGACGACAACGGCTACACGCCGCTTGAGGCTGCGGCCAGCGATGGCCAATTGAAGGTCGCCAAGGTAATTATTCGCGCCGGAGCCAATGTGAACCTTGCCGACCAATATGGCATGACACCACTGGATTACGCCTGCTTGGCAAAACATCCATCCGCAATGGTCACGTTACTATTGAAAGCAGGGGCGAATCCGAAATTGAAAGATAAAAAAGGCCGCAATGCACTATATTACGCCCGTCAAAGCGGCAGCGCAGAAGCTGTGGCACTCGTTCAAGCGGCAATTGGTAAATCGGTTGCACCACCGGCATCGCGGAAACAAGCTGCGAAATAGAGGCCTTTTCTAAAAATACTGCTTGCCGATGGCGCAGCTACAGGTGGAGTTCCGAAAAAGTAATGGCTTGCCAGTGGCGTCGGTCACGACCCTTGTTGAGCCATGCGCACCGGCGATTCTCTTAATGACCGATGAATAGTGAACAGTGACACACTATCGGAGTGACACTTGGCATGGATGCTCAGCCCCTGAGTCATGTGTTGTCATTTTTTCAGGATGTTCCAGATCCCCGTGCGGCCAATCTGCGGTTCTGCGTTGGGGATATTATCGCCATGGCCATCATGGCAGTGGTGGTCTGGTGCCGATGACTGATCCATGGTGGCTTGTTCGGTGCATACATTCATGCAGTTTTGACTAATCTTTTAATCCCCATTACTTTAGCAGACGGATCGCGTGGCATTTTGATATTTTACACCGAGCATTTTGCGGGAGAATACTGAGTTTGCTTGTGTCGCGGTGGGTGACGATTTATTCAACGCGAGCAACACCATGGTTGAACCAATCTCAACCGGTCAGATGGCGTTGAGGTATTAAGTGCTGCTGAAAGGAAATTTGCTTATGCGTCGCAGAGATTTTTGTATGTTGGCGGCATCCGGTGTGGCCGGGGCACTGACAATATCATGGAATGGTTTAGACGCACAGGTCGGACAACCGCATGCCGAACGGCATGCGGACCCGCTGTCGGTGGGCCATGGCGGTGCGTTGCCCAAGGTGCGGGTGCGCGCGGGATGGCGTGGACTGGTAACGGGAGCAAACGAACCCTTTATTCCCATAGGAGCCATGTATTTCCGCGCCAGCAACGGCTGGACACCGCGATTCTGGGCAGAGTTTGACGCCCGCGCCGCGCTTAAAGATTTAAAAACCCTTAAAGCTTTGAGTTTCAACACGGTGCGGTTATGGCTTACCAGCCTGTCTTTTTATCCGCGGCCCGGGGTGCTTGATCCAGCGGCCCTTGAAAAATTTGATCAGTTTCTGGCGGCGGCGGAAGAGGCGGGCATTTATGTGCAGGTCTGTGGATTAACCACCTGGCAGGGCCGGCCAAAAAGTGAAGTTCCGATCTGGCAACGCGGAGATGAATATGCTGATCCCAAGGTGGTGGAGGATCAGGTGCAATTCTGGCATTTGATGGCCAGCCGTTACAAGGGCCGCAGTGTAATTCTCACGTATGAACTGGCCAACGAACCCACCATAAACTGGAATACTCCTTCGATGCAGTCGCTATGGAATAAATGGAATAATAAATCCACACCGATTCCCCCCGCAAAAGATAATCCAGGCGATTCCGCGCTTTTGGCCTATCAGCACTTCAGGGAATATGTGGCCGATCAATGGACCCGCCGACAGGTGGACGCCATTAAACAGGCGGATCCTGACGCGCTGGTAACCGTGGGCCTCGTGCAGTGGTCGGTGCCGGCGATTCCCAATCCGGTGGATGTTTATTCCGCCTTCCGTCCGCAGCGGCAGGCCAAGCTGCTGGATTTCATGGAAATCCATTGCTATCCGCTGGCCGATGGCGGATTTACCTACCAATCCGAAGCGGTGGAAGTGGCTAATTTGTCCTTTCTGGAATCAATATTGAGGGAAACCGCGGCTCCCGGATTGCCGACCGTGCTGGCTGAGTTCGGCTGGTACGGCGGTGGTATTTGCCCGAATTTCGGCCCTCCCGTACCGGCTAGCCAGCAGCAACAAGCCGATTTCTGTGCCCGGGAAGTTAAAACCTCCACGCCCTTGGTTTGCGGGTGGCTGAATTGGGCGATGTATGATGATCCTGTGGCGGCGGATGTTACCCGGTTCAGCGGTTTATTCACCGCCGATGGCAGGGAAAAGGTGTGGGGCCGGAGGTTCAGTCAGCTTGCTCGGGAATATCAGTACAACCTGCCACCGGTGCCGCTGGGAAAAATAGGCCCGCGTCCCGAGTTGCCGTGGGATGCGTGTTTAACGAGTTCCGCGGCGGCGGAAAAGTTCCGCATGGAATATCTGGCGGCGTTCAAACGGGAACATTTTAGATCGTAGCGGCGCTACGCTCCGTGCGGCCATCAATAAAGCGGACGAATCGTCCGATGCCACGATGTTGGATTGCGCTGCGCAGCACCGGCCATCAATTTTGCCTCTTGGGCTTGGGTGCCAGCCGTGACGAATCACTTTTTCTTCGCACCTTAGGGCCGATCCAATAGCCCGGCCCGCCTGCCGAAATGACAGGG